>NZ_JAAHHM010000150.1:0-14194 GCF_010692445.1 Moorena sp. SIO3E8
GGTCAGGCATAGCACAAGTTGTGAAGAGTACAATAGGGTAAGCTGAGCATCGAGTAGGTAAGCAGTTCATCCTTCTATTTTACCATTATCAGCAGCTGCTCAAGTATTTCTGCCGCGCTGCACTAGCATTACTATGGCTACCCACAAAGGCATAGTAGCAATTATGATTTCCAAGACATTTGTCTCCTGTATTAACAATAGTTAATCTACTTTTGCTAGCTGGCGGCTATCTAAATTAGTATTGTGAGATAAGTTGATAGCTGGAGCTTGACACAACAGCTTTTCGGTGAACTGCATTTCTCTACACTGCTGCAATTGGTTTAGTTTGATTTCCAACTCATCTATCCTTTGGATAAGTTTATCAACCACATTAGCTACTGGATCCGGGATGTTACTGTGAGCAAGTGGACTAATCGGTTTGGTGAATTGCCTAACTATTCGTCCCGGAATCCCAACGACAGTGCAGTCACTAGGAACAGAGCGTAAAACTACTGAGCCTGCTCCAATACGGCTATTGTTACCAATTTCAATGTCCCCAAGAATTTTTGCTCCTGCTCCGACGATTACATTTTTTCCCACAGTAGGATGACGTTTACCTAGTTGTTTACCAGTCCCACCTAAAGTAACGCCTTGATAAATTAAGGTTCCATCTCCAACGATGGCGGTTTGCCCAATTACTACACCTGCACCGTGATCAATAAATATGCCCCGACCAAGGGTAGCACCTGGATGAATATCAATTCCTGTTAGCCAACGGACAATGTAGGATACGAAGCGAGACAGCCAAAATAAACGGTGGCGATATAAGATATGAGCAAAGCGATGAACCGTAACTGCCTGTAAGCCTGGATAGCAAGTTAACACCTCAAGCCAAGAGCATGCAGCAGGATCTTTCTCAAACACAGCCTCAAAATCTGCTCGAATAGAATCCCACAAGCCTAAAGTAGATCGATCTGTGGTTTGGCCATGTTTCTTCAAAGCTTCAAGAGAATGCTTCATTTCTGATTTTTGTTTCATTTTGAGTCAAGCTAATATAGCAGTTAGCAGTGAGCTATCAGGCATCGGCTTTTTTGCTTTTCCTTGTCCTGTGTGTCGTTCATGGTTTTCAGATGTACCTGATTAAATTGCCAACTGCTATAATAAATATCGGGTCAATTTGTGAGGATTCGATATTTATTATAGCAGTAGAGTGATTTGATTGATGAACTCTACTTACTTCTATGCCACTCAGTTATTCACTCAGTTATTCACTCAATTATTCACTCAATTTACAGCTGCCATCTGCTTAGTCATGGCTAATTTGTAGTTATTTGTCCAAAATGTATCCCAATTATGTTTGGCTTTCTGATAGCCAGCCGTTAAATCATCTACGGTAGATGGATCCGCATCAACTATCTCATTAATGGCATCTCTGACCTTTTGACGATGGATAATATCAGCTTCGCCAACATGAAAGTTCCAAAACTCCCAATCAATGGTGTGTTTGTTTTCTTTTATGTATGGGTTTTTGACAAGATATTTGTACATAGTAGAGAGATAAACTTGGCAAAGGCACTCTCCACCCATGCCACATAATCCAATCACATAGGTGGTAGGCTTGTTTAACGTTAATTGCTTAATCTCATCAAGCAAAATTTTATTTTCTTCGCTAAGACAGTTTTCAAATAAATCTTGATTTATACCAATACTTAACAGATACTTATCCCATAGTTGGAGATGATTATTCTCATGATCTCCTTCACCTAACTCTTCTGCTAGTATTTCAGCGGTTAAGCTTTTAAATTTTCCGTAAGGAGCTTTGGAAATTAGAATTGCCAGATTATCAGGAAACTGTTTGGTAAAATGACGGTACTGGATACATATCTGCTGTAAAGCGTCCAGTGGGGCATGTTGTAAATATTGCAGTTTCTCATCAGCTAGATATTCAGCTTCCAGTCGAGAATGATCTGCCATAGTCCAAAATTGATCACGAGTTGTCATTTTTTTATCCTTTGTGTGTTTTATCTTAGCTCTATCACTACCATCATTCGCTAATCTGAAAATCACCTGAGTTTTCTCTTAAATCAACTGGTTAATCAGCTGTGAAGCATCTAATTTTAGGAGATGCGTTATAATTATCGAGTTTATATGAAATAGCTTCATAACTTCTACATATAGTGATTTTATAAATACGCGATCATGTATTTACAAATAATGGTGAGCTGATAATTGCTAAAAGCTGTGTAACTTGGCTTTTATATTGCTTCTTGCCTATTCCCTATTCCCGATTGCGTATTCCTTATTGCGTATTCCCTATTTCCTATTTGGTATTTCCTATTCCCGATTCCCGATTCCCGATTCCCGATTCCCGATTCCCGATTCCCAGCCCGTAGCGCTCTAATCGTTAACTGTCAGTAAAAATCCCACGTGCATATAACCGTGGGAGTCTCAAAAAAAAACCGGCTTCTGCTAAGAAACCGGGTTTTTAAAAGGTTTAGTTGATTTATGATTGAATTAACGTTGATGGGCAGGTTCTTTCGCCAAGAACTTCTCTAGTTCAGTCAAGGCATCAGCATCAACTTTAGTTTGCATCGGGCAGAACTTTGGTCCACACATCGAACAAAACTCTGCTGTCTTATAGATATCTGCTGGCAGGGTTTCATCATGGTATTCCCGAGCTCGTTCGGGGTCAAGGGAAAGTTCAAACTGGCGGTTCCAATCGAAGTTGTAGCGAGCAATGGAGAGTTGATCATCCCGATCCCGTGCTCCTGGACGATGCCTGGCAATATCCGCCGCATGAGCAGCAATTTTGTAGGCAATCAAGCCATTGCGCACATCCTCAGCATCGGGCAGTCCCAAATGTTCTTTCGGGGTTACATAGCAAAGCATGGCGGTACCGTACCAGCCAGCCAAAGCTGCACCAATGGCAGAGGTGATATGGTCATATCCAGGCGCAATGTCTGTCACGAGTGGTCCTAGAACATAGAAAGGTGCTTCTGAACACTCTTCCATCTGCTTTTTGACATTGAACTCAATTTGATCCATTGGCACATGACCAGGTCCTTCTACCATCACCTGTACATCATGTTCCCAAGCACGACGAGTCAACTGCCCCAATGTTTTCAATTCTGCTAACTGGGCTTGATCAGATGCATCATGGGTGCAGCCAGGACGCAGAGAATCCCCTAAGCTAAAGGAGACATCGTATTTCTTGAAAATCTCGATAATGTCGTCAAAGTGGGTATAGAGGGGATTTTGCTTGTGGTGATGGAGCATCCACTTGGCGAGGATACCACCACCACGAGAAACAATGCCGGTTAGTCGGTTTCTGACCAAAGGCAGATGTTCGATTAAGATGCCAGCGTGGATGGTTTGATAGTCAACTCCTTGCTGAGCGTGCTTCTCAATGATGTGGAGAAAGTCATCGGCAGTAAGGTTTTCCACCTTGCCGTGGACACTCTCTAAGGTTTGGTAAACTGGTACCGTGCCAATGGGTACAGGTGAGGCATTAATGATGGCGGAACGAATCTCATCCAAGTTGCCACCACCTGTAGACAAGTCCATTACGGTATCGGCCCCGTACTTCACGGCCAAGTTAACCTTCTCTAGCTCTTCATCAAGATTAGAAGAGTTGGGGGAGGCACCGATATTGGCATTCACCTTACATTTGGAGGCGATACCAATACACATTGGCTCTAGGTTAGTGTGGTTGATATTGGCGGGGATAATCATTCGCCCCCGTGCCACTTCATCTTTGATCAGCTCAACGGGAAGGTTTTCCCGCTGGGCTACGTAGTGCATCTCTTCTGTCAGGAGACCCTGGCGAGCATAGTACATTTGAGTCACATTGCTCTGACCACGGCGCTTGGCAACCCATTCAATACGCATATTTAATTTCCTCGATGACAGCTTCCCTCCGCCGGTATTAACCGGACTCAGGTTCTAAGGGTGTAATCTCAGCCTGGTTGCTCAGGCACCCCTAGCTTTGGTTTGATTATACTATCACAAATAAAATCAGTCGGATTATAGGATCGCCCTCCTTGGGATTGATTCACAAGTGGGTAATCTATAGAATTCAAGATTATTGAGATTAGCTTATGGAATTTTTAACAGGAATAGTTATATCGTTATGCTTGTTTAAGATTTAATCTCAAAATAATACAGGACAGTGCTTAGTTACACTGTCCTGTTACGGTATCCTGTTACGGATGATTAATAGCTAGAGGCTATTGTATTCACCATTGTATTTACCTAGGTGATTGCCAAAATCGCCTTGTGTTAAAGAGCGATCGCAGCCATCTTGACATCGTTAGTGCTTAGAATCTCTTGGAGTTCCTCAGCATCTACGGTTTCTTTATCAATCAGCATTTCAGCAAGCTTATCGAGGATGTGCTTATTGCCAAGAATTACATTCTTAGCACGTTCGTAGGCTTCATCAACTAGCTTGCGAACCTCTTCATCAATGGTTGATGCTGTGGCATCTGAGAAATCCCGGTCTGAGGCAATATCCCGACCTAGGAACATACTGCCATTCTGCCGTCCTAGGGCAACTGGGCCAAGGCGATCGCTCATACCATAGCGCATCACCATCTGCCGTGCCACCCGAGTCACCTGTTGCAAGTCATTGGATGCACCTGTGGTCACTTCTTCTTCACCGAAGATAATTTCTTCAGCAATCCGACCACCTAAGGCCACTGCCATCTGATTTTGCAGGTAAGAACGGGAAAACATGCCTGAATCCATCCGGTCTTCGCTAGGGGTGAACCAAGTCAAACCACCAGCACGACCCCGAGGAATAATGCTAATTTTCTGCACTGGGTCATAATCGGGCATTAAGGCACCCACAAGGGCGTGACCTGCTTCGTGAAACGCTACGAGGGTTTTGCGTTTCTCGCTCATTACCCGGTCTTTCTTCTCTGGCCCTGCAAGCACCCGGTCAATGGCATCATTTACCTCATCCATAGAGATTTCGGTTAAGTTGCGACGGGCTGCCAAAATTGCTGCTTCATTGAGCAAGTTGGATAAATCTGCTCCAGTGAAACCAGGGGTCCGACGGGCAATCTTCTCGAGATCCACATCTTTGGCGAGGGTTTTCCCACGAGCATGAACGTTGAGAATTTCCAAACGTCCGGAATAATCAGGACGGTCTACTACTACCTGTCGATCAAAACGACCAGGGCGTAGTAGGGCAGCATCAAGAACATCTGGGCGGTTGGTAGCAGCAATAATGATAATACCGGTATTGCCTTCAAACCCATCCATTTCAGTCAGCAACTGGTTGAGGGTTTGCTCCCGTTCATCATTACCACCGCCTAAACCGGCACCCCGCTGACGCCCCACAGCATCGATTTCATCAATGAATACAATACATGGAGCATTGTTTTTGGCTTGCTCAAATAGGTCTCGCACCCGAGAAGCACCAACCCCTACGAACATCTCGACAAACTCAGAACCAGAGATGGAGAAAAAGGGAACACCTGCTTCCCCAGCTACTGCACGAGCTAAGAGAGTTTTACCGGTTCCTGGAGGTCCGACGAGCAGGACTCCCTTGGGAATTTTAGCCCCAATAGCAGTGAAGCGGTCAGCATTTTTGAGGAAGTCTACTACTTCGTTAAGTTCTAGCTTGGCTTGCTCAATACCTGCCACATCCCCAAAGGTTACCTGAGTTTGGGGTTCCATTTGGACTCTAGCTTTGGACTTGCCAAAGTTCATGGCTTGAGAACCTGGACCATTCTGGGCACGCCGCAGTAATAGAAACAATCCCACCAAAAGCAGAATCGGGAAGAAGAAGCTGCTTAAGGTCTTGAACCAGAAGCCTTCATCACTCTGGGGTAGAACTGAAATATCTACACCGTTATTATTCAGAAGGTTGATTAGTTGTGGGTCATTGGGGAGATTGACCTCTACCTGACGACCATCTTGAGCGATCGCGATCGCTTTACTGCGGTCAGCACTGATTCTAACGGTTTCCACCTTGTCGTTCTCGACTTGGCTAATCAGCTGGTCGTACCGCCACGTATCTCGACTTGGGGACGGTTTGTCCAAAAATGCTGTACCAAGGGCGATCACCACTATGGCTAGGAGTGCATACAGCCCTGCGTTTCTCCACTTTTTATTCACTCGTTGTTACCTCCATAGATTCGAGGATGTGGCAAATATAGAATTTAGCTTCTTATATTAATTTATGTTAACCTTTCTGAGGAAAACTGGGCGGACTTTATTCTAAAACAGCCTTTCTGGAAGCGTTTTATGCCTTGTGATACCTAATAATAGTGTTTGGATGGCTGGTGTGGGTTGACCTAGAGCAATGCTTAATATTATAATTTTTTGCTTTAGAGATCGAACAGCTAACAGGAGGGACATGATGGCGGTTTTACGACTTGAAGATGGTACAACCTATACCGAGCTAAGTGATATTGCCGGAGAATTAGCACCTCTGAAGGTTCAGCTAAATCACTGGTCTGTAGGGGACAACCCAGAAATTCACAGCCTTCTAGAGCAAGACACCCTTAGTGATATTGAAAAGGATACAGTACTTAAAGCTTTAGATAGCTACTTTGAACAACTTAAGGAAACCGCTGGCTATCAATCCCGTGACTTAATCGTACTGTATCCAGACATACCTAATCTTGATGCCCTCCTTTCCAAATTTAAGGATTGTCACTACCATACTGACGATGAAGTGCGCTACATAATTGCTGGAGAAGGGGTTTTTGGGTTTGTACGTCCTGATGGCAGCCAAATGGAGTTGACTGTGCAGCCTGAGGAGTACATTAATGTGCCAGCGAATACTGAACATTGGTTTTATCTGACACCATCACGACGGGTTAAAGCTGTGCGCTACTTTATCACTACTGAAGGCTGGGTTCCGGAATACACGGGTACGGAAATTCGGATGAAGCCGGTAGTAGCTGTTTGAGAATATTCCAGTTCATAACTTATTGAATATGTCCATTGAAGTTGACTACCGCTTTCCTCGCGGTGTTGATGTCGAAAAACAAGCGAAAGTGATTGCTGTTGGGCAAACCGCAGGCACCTGGAATGCTCGTTTTGCCCATCTCGAAAATGTGTTTCGCTCCCATCTTGGTACTGTTGTTCAAGGTGTCATTAACCCTGATGGTTCTGGTTTGGCTACCATCCGTTTTCCCGAAGCTAATGTGGAAAACGATATCCCTACTCTACTAACCATGATTTTTGGCAAATACTCCATGGCAGGACCAGCTAAAGTCATGGCAGTGCGCTTGCCAGAACACTACGGTAGGCATCCCAAATTCGGAATTACCGGGATTCGGGAAAGACTAGGAGTAGTTGACCGTCCCCTGATTATGGCAATTTTTAAGCCAGCCTTGGGACTCTCAGCGGAAGACCATGGGAAGATTTTACAAGAGGTTGCTGGAGCTGGACTTGACATTATTAAAGATGATGAGATTCTGGGGGATTTGGAGATAGCACCAACCCTGAAACGTCTAGAAGTCTGCCGTAAGGTACTTGATGAAATCAAACAGCAAACTGGGCGCACTGTACTCTATGCCATTAATGTAACTGGTTCGGCTGACAAATTGCTTGATAAAGCTCATACGTTGGTAAAGGAAGGGGCAAATGCCCTGCTGCTGAATGTCTTGACCTACGGTTTCTCTGTCCTAGAAGCCCTAGCTGCTGATCCAGAGATTAATGTGCCTATTTTTGCCCATCCCGCCTTAGCAGGAGCCCTGTGTGGAGCCCCAAACCACGGGATGGCTTACTCAGTGGTTTTGGGAACCCTGATGGCTCATGGTGGGGCAGATGCGGTGCTATATCCCGCCCATTATGGTAGTTTACCCTTTGACCCAGAGGAGGAAAAGCGAATTCGAGATAGTTTGCGATCGCGTAATGTATTTCCTGTGCCCTCCGCTGGCATTCATGCTGGGATTGTGCCTAAGGTTGTAGCAGATTACGGACAAGAGGTTATTCTTAATGCTGGAACTGGCATTATGGATCATCCCGATGGTCCTGCTGCTGGCGTTAAAGCATTTTTTGAAGCCATACATTCATCTCGGAGGTAATCGGGTAATCGGGTTATGGGGTAATGACAAGATAGTGTTTATCATAATTATGAGGTACACTCTGGTTTCTTTACCCTACTCCGTAATCTTTACTCCGTAATACTTACTTCCATTAACTCCAAGGACGTAAGTACCTCACATTTTTGATCACTACTATAGTAATGCATATAGTAATACTATTTATCGTGAACATATCGTCAACAGCCACAGTTCTTACTCAGGACTGAGCACTCTTAGACTAAATACCATTGTGAATCGAGTTGTATTCTGCGACTTCGACGGTACCATTACCGCCGTTGAAACCTTTGTGGGCATGCTCAAACACTTTGCTCCCGAGTTGTCCGCCCAAATTATGCCCCAGCTGTACAGTATGAAGCTGACTCTGAGGGAAGGTGTGCGCCAGATGTTAGAGTCAATTCCTTCAGCTAGCTATCCTGACATTATTGCCTACGCTCAATCCAAACCGATTCGGCCTGGTTTAGAGCAATTGTTAGACTTTCTTGAAACTCAGAATGTTCCTTTTATTGTGGTTTCCGGTGGTTTGCGGTGCATGGTCGAAACGGTTCTGAGCCAGGGAAGCACGGGGAAAAAATCCTTACTTGAGCGGGTAGCAGCTATTTATGCTGTTGATGTGGAAACTACCGGGAATTTTCTAAAGGTAACCTCTGAGTTTGAAGGAGATACAGAACTTGTGTCTAAAGTGCGGGTTATGGCACAACACCCGGCTCAAGAGCAGATCGCCATTGGCGATTCGGTAACGGACTTGAATATGAGCCTGAAAGCCCCGGTAGTATTCGCCCGCGATCGCCTCAGCAAATACCTGGACGAGCGCCAAAAGCCCTACATTCCGTGGGATGATTTTTTTGATGTACAACAAAAGCTATCCCAGCGGTGGAACAATGGTTAATCATGGCTCCTCAATCCGAAATCACCACCAATTACTATCAGCTATTGATCCAAGACCAACCTTAATTACTGCTGCTAGTCACTTCTATCAATTAGGTTGGATGGTGGGGACAGCCGGTAACCTCTCTGCTAAACAGCCCGATGGCAGCTTCTGGATTACTGCGAGTGGATGCCATAAAGGGCAGCTAGGCAGCAAAGACTTTATTCGCATAGCCACTGATGGCACAGTAGTAGAAAAACCATCACCTGAATCTCGTCCTTCAGCTGAAACAAGCATTCATCAAAGTATCTACTCTTTATTCCCAGATGCTAAAGCCTGTTATCATATTCACACCATTGAGTCGAATTTAGTTTCTGGCTTCACTAAAGACGATACCCTGCCTTTGCCGCCGCTAGAAATGCTTAAGGGCTTTGGAGTACGGGAGGAGAACCCTAAAGTCACGGTACCAGTATTTGTCAACCATCTAGATGTTTCTCGCATTAGTAGTGAGATATGCGATCGCTTTCAGGCTGCATCGCCATCAGTCAATATCCTATTAATTCGGAACCACGGTATAACTGTTTGGGCGTCTTCCACCGAACGTGCCCAGATCTACTTGGAGTTAGCTGATTATATTTTTCGATACATGGTAGCTGCTCGACAAATTGAGCTTAGCACTACCTCAATCAAGAATTAACAAATACAATTGCTGAATTGCTCAATCGGAACAATTCAGCAATTCGGCAATTATTCAACCAGACTTGATGCTAGTCCGTATACTGCCCATCACCAAAATGACTAGGGTAACTATCGTTAGAGGTACGACAAATGTCATCATGATAGTACTAAATTGTGATAAAGCTTGGTGTTGTGTGGCGTTTAGGAACAAATACAAGGTATAGGCACCGTAATAGCTTAAAAAGAGAAATCCCTCCCACCGGGAAATTTGATAGCCAGTAAAGAAAATTGGCAGACAAGCCACCGCTACTGCAATCATTACTGGAATGTCGAAGTTTAGGGCAGGAGTTGACACCTGTATACCATCAGGCACAATCAAGCTACACATCCCCAGCACCAACAGGATATTAAAAATATTGCTGCCAATAGCGTTACCTACGGCAAGATCTCGCTCACCACGGACACTGGCAATAATGGAGGTGGCAATTTCTGGAAGAGAGGTGCCAACAGCGATAATGGTTAAGCCAATAATCAACTCGCTCCAGCCAAACATCTTGGCCATAGCAATAGCCCCATTAATCAGCCAGCGGGAACCTAGTACTAACATTCCTAAGCCGAAAACAATCAGCCCTAACTGATTAACTATCTTTTTAAGGCTAGTACGAGACTGGCGAGATTTGGTTTGAGGGGTATCGTGGTCTCGGATTTCCTGATTTTCCTTGCGACTCTGAATAATGGTGAATAAACTATATGCGATCGCGCCAGCCAACAAGATGCTGCCATCAACTCTACCCAGTTGGCCATCCAAGCTCATAAACAAGAGTAGGAATGATATGGCAATCATCAATGGTACATCTAATCGCACCAACTGCCGGGATACAACCAAAGGTAACATAGTTGCCGATATGCCTAAGATTAGCAAAATATTGGCTATGTTGCTGCCAACAATGTTACCAAGGGCAATATCCGCTTGTCCGTCATAACTCGACTGCAATGCTACGGCTAATTCTGGGGCACTGGTGCAGTAAGCAACTATAGTCAGCCCAATCACTAAGGGGGAGACGCCTGCTACCAACGCCAACTGTGATGCACCCTTGACCAAGATTTCCGCCCCAACAACCAAAAGTACAAAGCCAGCAATAAATAAAATGAGAGTGATTATGTTCATTGGCTGTGTGTGAGTAAGTCATTGAGGACGAGTTTACTTCATCAAGCATGAAAGTTGCTATAACCTCGACTTAGCCCTTATAATTACCTAGGGTTTATTGAAACCGCAAACACCTCAACAGTAACACATATAAAGCTAATTTTTTCCTGTGTTTATCCAGGTTTAGTTTGAGTTTTTAACTAATTTATTAGCTAACTGTTTTCTATTATTTTTCTTAACCAACTATCTAAAAACAGTTGCTTTAAAGACAGATATATAAAAGGTGGGATGGTACTGTAGTAGGGGTTCGAGAGTCTACTTGGCTCTTGAACTGGCCTATACAACCATTCTAAGCCGATTCCCTGGGCTGCTCAGGATTACCAAAACCTTTGGCTTTGTCCTGAAGCTTGATCATAGTCTTGTCAGTGCCTTCACCCTGCCAAGTCAGAAATGCCCAAACACACGCTTCTGATTCTTCCACTCAATTGAATCACTAACCAAATAGGTTCCTGTTGGAACAGGGTGTAATGTTTCGTGAGATTATCCTGAACTGCTAGGCGAATGGCAACTGTGTCATCGGTCATACCATCACCTTTGGCACCCTAATCCCACACATTGACCATGTTCGCATCCAAAGGATAGAGGGGATTCGCTGCTACTGAAGAACTGACCAAGCTGGAAAAGCTAGCAGGTAAGCCCGATCACCAATAGTAGGCTGCACAGGCTTAGGGAGAAGAGCATGAGCTTGGCTAGGTGCAGAGGAATGCCTACTAGATTTTTAAGTCTTTGGAATTGATATTTATACTTTATATGTATAATCAACAACACTTAAAGAATTATTTTTGCAAAACCTTTACTGATCATCCAGTGGTAGCAGTTCTTAGTTAATCGTGTTTTTAGCATTGTTCAAATACCACTTTCTGTCAAAAAAAATATAATACTTAATATTTAATTAATGAATTTTAAAAAAATTTAATTAAAGCCAATCTGGCAACAGATCTAACTACAACTTGGGTTTAATTGAAAATACTGAATGATATCAAGTCCGGTTAATTAGTTTCCCAATAATCCCTGAATTTTTGGTAATGCGTAATGGGGGATGGTTTATCATCAACTAGCAATTACTAATTACTAACTGCCAACTAACAATTACTAATTACCAATTACCAATTCAATAATCAGGAATTGTGATTATTAGTCAACCGAATTTGATAGGATAATTTGATAGGTTTATTCATAACTAAATTAATGAATCGGTGATTTAGTTTTAGTAAAACCTGTTAGTAATTTTGTTGTTAGTAATTTTGTTCTCAACATTAATATGAAAGTAGCAATTCTTGCCGGGGGGCTCGGTACTCGTCTAGCGGAAGAAACCGACACAAAACCAAAGCCAATGGTAGCAATCGGAGGGCGACCAATCCTCTGGCATATCATGATGCATTATTACCATTATGGCTTCCAAGATTTTGTGATTGCCCTAGGTTATAAGGCAGAAGTTATTAAAAAATACATGGTGGACTATAGTTCACTTAATAGTAACTTAACGGTCAACCTTAACAATGGCAACGTCATCCAGCACGGTGGTGTAGCACCGGATTGGAGAGTTGATTTAATTGATACTGGTATTTACACCAATACAGGGGGTCGTATTAAACGTCTCGCTCCCTACGTAGGCAATCAGACATTTATGCTCACTTGGGGAGATGGGGTTTCTGATGTCAATTTAAATGCGCTCCTGGAATTCCATCGCTCCCATGGCAAATTAGCTACCTTAACTGCAGTACGTCCACCTGCACGTTTTGGTTACTTAGACCTAGATGGAAACCAGATTACGGAATTCTCTGAAAAGCCTCAAACCAGAGAAGGCTGGATCAACGGTGCTTTCTTTGTTTTAGAACCCGGAGTTTTTGATTATATCGATGGCGATGACACCCAGTGGGAAAAAGCACCACTGGAGCGACTCGCCAAAGATGGGCAACTGATGGCCTATCACCACACTTCATTCTGGCAATGCATGGATACCTTGCGCGACAAGCGCAGGTTAGAAAGTCTGTGGAACAGTGGCAATGCACCTTGGAAAATTTGGGAGGAAAATAATGCGAGTATTAGTAACTGGTCACAAGGGCTACATCGGCACAGTCATGGTGCCAATGCTATTAGCTCAAGGGTATGATGTATTTGGTCTTGATAGCGACTTATTTGAACAGAGTACCTTTGGTGAAGGAATTCGAAAAATTCCAGAGCTAAAAAAGGATATCCGTGACGTTACGGCAACAGAACTAGAAGGATTTGATGCTCTAATCCACTTAGCAGGGCTTTCCAACGATCCTCTGGGGAATCTGAATCCTGACTTAACGTATCAGATTAATCATGCTGCTTCAGTTCATTTGGCTAAGTTAGCCAAAGCCGCAGGCATCGAGCGCTTCGTATTCTCATCGTCCTGTAGTAACTATGGTGCTGGTGGTGATGACTGGTTGACTGAGGAATCATCCTTCAACCCTGTCACTCCTTACGGCATTTCTAAAGTTCGTGTCGAGCAAGATGTTACTCAGTTAGCGGACGATAACTTTAGTCCTACCTTTCTGCGGAATGCTACGGCTTACGGTGTTTCGCCGCGTTTGCGCTTTGATCTAGTACTCAATAACTTGGTCGCTTGGGCATTTACCACCGGTCAAGTGTATATCAAGAGTGATGGTACCCCTTGGCGTCCCATTGTCCATATTGAAGATATTTCCCAAGCCTTTATTGCGGTGTTGGAGGCACCTCGTGAGGTGGTACACAATCAAGCGTTTAATGTGGGACGCAATGAGGACAACTATCGTATTCGAGAGTTAGCGGAAATTGTCAAAGAAACAGTCCCAGGCTGCGAAATTGAATACGCTAAAGATGCTGGACCCGATAAGCGCTGTTATCGCGTTGATTGTAGTAAGATTATTCGGACATTACCCGAATTCAAACCTCAATGGAATGCCCGTCGGGGAGCTCAAGAACTCTACCAAGCTTATCAAACCGTAGGCTTAACCTTGGAAGAGTTTGAGGGACCGAGGTATCAGCGTATTGCTCACATCAAACAATTACTTAGCACTGACAGATTAGATCAAACTCTGCGTTGGCGTACCCAGCTACCTATATCTCCTAAAATACAAGCTATGAGTGTTTAGGAGTTGTTGGGTCATTGGTAATCGGTAATCGGTAATCCGTAAGCATTCAGCCGTCAGCTATCAGCTATCAGCTAATGCGCTACTGTTCGCGAAGCACCGATCTAGTAGCGCAATCGGTGCTAAAGGTCTGTGGCTACGCTATGGGAACAGTTTATGCCCATAGGGTACGTTACTAATGTGCGATTTGTTGGTTAGAAACCTTATCCTGAAAAGGATTTGGGGGATTAACCTCAGATAGAAATATCTGAAACTTGTTAGTTAAGTTGGTGAAAATCCAACCGCTGAGGAATCCAGTAGAAGC
>NZ_JAAHHM010000151.1:0-14048 GCF_010692445.1 Moorena sp. SIO3E8
TTGCTCGCTTTAGCTCTCTAGGGTCTCGATTGCTAGCTATAAATTCTTCCAGAGTCATGAGAACATGGTGGTAAATTTATATTCCATGATATCTCATTTTTCTTCAAAATCATTTAGGATTGGTATATACCCGCAAGGCAAGAGGAAAGAGTTTACTACAAAAGCTTTTCAGCTTTTATCAGTGTCCTAACTTTAATGGGTAGTGCTATACCTGATAGCTGATATGTGAAGGCTTACCTTAATTTGCTAATTGGCCGACCATTTTTCAATACCAATACATTTATCAAAGCCAAAAGTAGCTACCATGATAGAATTTGATTCATCATTGTTTAAAGAGAAGGTAAAATATTTTTTTTTGCACATAGAAGAAGAAACCCTTGCTGCTTATATGTATAGCACTCCCGATACTACTATTGAAACGGATCCTGCTAGGGGTGAAGAATATTATCGACAAGTAATTGAAGAAAGTGTTGATTATTACCTTTATAAAGAAGACGTTCGACTCATTAACAAAGTAGCTAATCAACTATCAAATTATGTACCACAGGGGGGAGAGATTATTGAATTCGGACCAGGACCAAAAACAGCATTTATCAACAAAAGCCTACCTTTCCTGAAGTCATTGAATCATATCAAAACGTATATTCCCGTAGATTTGTGCAAAACTTATTTGGATCAGGCAGAAGACGTTTTGCAAGATGAGTTACCAGATCTATTGGTTAAACCCATACAAGACGACTTTATTGAGAATACCGATCTGGTCAAACAGTTTGACAAACCGTTAGTTTGGTTTAAAGGCAGCACAATCACTAATTTATCTACGAACCAATGTGTCGATTTTCTGACAAATATATCTCAAGCATTGCCGTCAGAAGGTATTATAATCGTTGGTGTAGATGCTAATCAAAGCGAGTCTTCATTAAAAAAAGCCTACGATACTGAAAAAGGAGCAAATTTTATTTTGAGCGTACTATATTGCATTGATCGCGATTTGCCAACGACCAACTTTAATCCTGCTGCATTTAAGTATCAGCCTGAATGGATACCCAACAATTATTGTTTGAAACATAATGTAATTGCTACCAGCAACCAAGACTTTGTTTTTGATGGCGTTAATATCAGCATAAAAGAAGATGAAAAATTTCATCTTTTCAGTTCTTACAAATATCCCGTTGATTATTTTCAAAAAATAGCTAGGCAAGCAGGATTAGAACCCTTAACTCATTTTGTTGATGAAAGTCAACGCATGGTTATTCATGTTTTAGCTTCAAAAAATAGCGTTGCTTAATAATGGAATGATCTGAAGAGTTTTGTGGTAAGCATTAAGCTATCAGTTATCAGCTATCAGCTTATGGGTCATGGGTCATGGGTCATGGGTCATGGGTCATGGGTCCCAGGGTCGAAGCCTGTGCCACCTTGAGGTGCTTTTGAATAAAATAAACTGAAGGCACCTCAAGTAGCGTGTGCGTAGCATATAAGCTGATAACTGTTCGCGTAGCGTGTGCGTAGCACATACGCTGACCGCTGATCACTAATAGCTGAATGCTTATATGACGGTCGCAGTACCCTTAGAGGCAGAGTGATGGACACAACTGGACTCGAACCAGTGACCCCCACGATGTCAACGTGGTGCTCTAACCAACTGAGCTATGCGTCCAAACCATCCATTATGATAGCACATATTTACAATACATAGCAAGGGAAGTATGGTTTAGGAGATAGTCTTTTGCTTGAAAGGGAGCAGGGAGTAGGGAGCAGGGAGCAGGGAACAGGGAACAGGGAACAGGGAGCAGGGAGCAGGGAGCAAAAATTATCACAATTCCTACCTAATATAGTGAAATTCTTTTGAAGGAGGACATGACAGATTAGTTCTGCTAAAATATCCTGGTCGTTCAGCCTTTACCAGCATCTTTATCTTTGAGTCAACCAATAGAGACCGCCAGTATCGATACATTAGCCCAGGAACTCGCAGCCATACAGCAAACTGGTTCTAAGCGAATTGCCTTGTTGGGTTCACGTCACGTTCCTATCACCCATCAGAATCTAATTGAGATGATGAGCTATGCCTTAGTGCAAGCGGGTAATCGTCTGATTACCTCTGGTGCCACTGGAACCAACTTAGCTGCCATTCGAGGTGCTATGCGAGCCGATCCGTCCTTGCTAACGGTAATTTTGCCCCAAAGTCTTCAGCGACAGCCACTGGAATCCCGAAAATACTTGGAGAAGGTAATGCATTTGGTGGAAAATCCCCAAAATGATACCTTGTCTCTCGCTGAAGCTAGTGCCTTGTGTAATGCCGAAATTGTTGCGAGGTGTCAGCAGTTAATTTGTTTCGCATTCCATGATAGCCGTACCCTCCTCAACACCTGTAAGGAGGCGGAACAGCAAAACAAGGTTGTTACTCTGTTCTATTTTGATTAGTTGTGATTAATTGTGATTAATTTTGATTAGTGTGAGCTAGACTATGCATCTATCCGGTTCGGGAATTTTACTTTACTGTATTGTGGGGGCAACGGTTTTAATCTATCTACCATTTCTGGTAGTTGGCTACAGCCGTTTCAAACTAGGCTATGACCAAAGTGCCCCTCGCGCCATGTTTGATCAGCTACCGCCCTATGCCCAACGAGCAACTTGGGCACATCAGAACTCCTTTGAAACCTTTATTATATTTAGCGCAGCCGCTTTGATGGCCTATGTCACTGGTCAGAATTCAAACCTCGCCATCGGGTGTGCGATCGCATTTGTAATTGCCCGAGTCTTCTACTCGGTGTTTTACATTCTCGATATTCCCTTGGGGCGATCGCTGATGTTTGCCATCGGCTCTCTTTCGAGTGGTACTCTGTTTGTTCTGAGTCTAAGCAGCGTCAGTGGCTAGACGAGATCAAGTCCACTTGCTTCCGGACTTGATAGTTTTAGTTATTGGTCATTTGTCTTGAGAGCCACCAGGTTGAGCCACCTCCCCAAGACTATGGGCTTATCCAATACTGATGCTACCGGGCTTGATATCAATAGGTTGAAAAATTTTGTATAGGGTGCAACAAATTTCCATTTTGGTTTTAAGCTGTTAGCTAAACCGCGAGAAGCCCCGCACTTTACCTTCATGGGGTAAGTGTCGTATGGAAAGCGCGGGGCAAGGGTCGGAACGTAGCTTGCCAATGGGATATACTAGGGACAGTAGGGAAAACAAATTAAGAGCTAACCGCCACCTACTAGCTAAAAATAGAACGAGTTGTATTGTTCCGGCGCGGAGGGGCATCCCGTGTCGTTAATAAAGCTTACCGAGTAACCGAATCGTTGGATGGTGTTGGTAAGAAGCCCGCGCTGTACCGTGCTTGTCAGCGTCGGGAGTATGTCACGTAGTGAGTGACCATTGCTCACGCCCTACCGCTGACCGTTATTAATTATGGCTAGTACTTATTCTTTTGATATTGTTAGTGACTTTGATCGACAAGAGTTGGTCAATGCTGTGGATCAAACTATTCGTGAAATCAAAAGTCGTTACGACCTCAAAGATACTAAAACCACTGTCGAATTAGGAGAAGAATCTATCACCATCAATACTGATAGTGACTTTACCCTAGATGCTGTGCATACTGTTCTTCGTACCAAAGCTGCGAAACGCGAACTTTCGCAAAAAATCTTCGAATATGGTAAATTAGAAGCAGCTAGCGGTAATCGTGTCCGCCAAGAAATCACGCTAAAAAAAGGCATCAGCCAAGAATATAGTAAAAAAATAACCAAATTGATTCGAGATGAATTTAAAAAAGTGCAAGCCTCGATTCAAGGTGATTCAGTTAGAGTAACTAGCAAATCTAAGGATGACTTACAAGATATCATCCAGCGGTTGAAGCAAGAAGATTTGCCGATAGCTTTGCAATTTACTAACTATCGTTGAGTCAGCTATCAGCTATCAGCCGTCAGCCGTCAGCCGTCAGCCGTCAGCCGTCAGCCGTGAGCTAAAAGCTCACGCTACTTGAGGTGCCGTCAGCTTATTTTATTCAAAAGCACATCAAGGTGGCACAGGCTTCTAGCCTGTGACCCATAAGCTGAAAGCTGAAAGCTGATAGCTGATAGCTGATAGCTGATAGCTGATAGCTGATAGCTGATAGCTGATAGCTGATAGCTGATAGCTTAAACTCTACACTACTATGGCTTGATCCCAGAGATGACTTCCTTAGCTGCTGCTAATGTGCGGTCAATATCGTCCTCGGTGTGAGCTAGGGAGGTAAATCCTGCTTCAAATTGTGAAGGGGCTAGGTAGATGCCACGCTCTAACATACCGCGATGGAAGGAAGTGAATTTCGATAAATCACAGGTTTTGGCATCATCGAAGTTGTGAACAGGAACACCAGTAAAGAACATACCAAACATAGCGCTGATGTACCCACCAGTAGCTGCATGACCAGCATCTTTAGCAATTTCCAGCAGTCCCTCGGAGAGCTTTTTAGTAATAGTCTCTAGCTGTTCATAGGTACCCGGTTTCTTGAGTAACTCCAGGGTTTTAATGCCTGCTGTCATGGCTAGAGGATTCCCAGAGAGGGTTCCGGCTTGATACATTGGCCCTGCTGGTGCCACCATGGACATGATATCCTTTCGTCCGCCATAGGCTCCCACGGGCAAACCACCACCGATAATTTTCCCTAGGGTAGTCAAGTCAGGAGTGATGCCAAATTTCTCTTGAGCACCACCGTAGGCAATCCGGAAGCCAGTCATCACTTCATCAAACACTAGTAAAGCGCCATGGTTTTGAGTAAGTTCCCGCAAGCCTTCAAGAAAACCAGGCACAGGAGTGATGAAACCAGAATTACCCACCACAGGTTCTAGGATGACCCCAGCAATCTCATTGGGATATTGCTCAAATAAAGCTTTAACTTCCTCCAGGTTGTTATAGGTAGCGGTTAAAGTATTAGCAGTGGCAGACTTAGGAACACCAGGGGAATCAGGTAAACCTAGAGTAGCCACTCCAGAACCAGCTTGTACCAGCAGCATATCGGCGTGACCATGGTAGCAGCCGGAAAATTTGATAATTTTGTCCCGTCCTGTGAAGGCACGCATCAGGCGCAGCACTGCCATACAGGCTTCGGTTCCAGAATTGACAAACCGCACCATTTCAATACTAGGAACGGCGTCAATCACCATTTCTGCTAGCACGTTCTCTAGGGCAGAGGGAGCTCCAAAACTGGTACCCTTATCTAGAGCCTGGTGCAATGCCCCAATAACTTCTGGATGAGCATGACCGCAAATGGCTGGTCCCCAGGTACCTACATAGTCAATGTACTGGTTGCCATCTACATCCCAGATGTATGCTCCTTCAACTCGGTCAAATACAATCGGTTCTCCCCCTACGGATTTAAAGGCTCTGACTGGGGAGCTGACCCCTCCTGGCATTAGGTTTTGGGCGGCGCTGAAAATTTCTTGTGATTTGGTGGTTTTAAACGAGGTAGTGCTAACCAAAATAGTCTCCTAATATTAATAGTGTACGAGTTAGTTCAAAATAAGGTAAAAAGCTCTTACCCCATTACCCCCCTTAAACAGGGCAATAGGTAACTTCGGATCAGGTAACTTCGGCTTAGGGGCAATACTGGACAAGAGATTATTATCCTATGGAGACTGATCCGTTTTGAATTTGTAAAGAAAGAATCCAGATTTACTGATCAATATTTAGTGATCAATTGGATGTCAGGGGTGGTATCTTGTAGGGTGTATATCATTAAAGCTGTTTGACCCGCTGGGTGTTTCAATCTGTTGCCCTAAAACTATGTCAGCATCTGAACCGACTTCCATTAGCCAAGCTATACCAGTTGACCAAATTCGCTACAACGATCAAGGACTAGTGCCAGCCATTGTCCAAGATTACCTAGATGGTACGATATTAATGATGGCTTGGATGAATCGGGAGTCATTGCAAAAAACCCTCGATACAGGAGAAACCTGGTTTTGGAGTCGCTCTCGTCAGGAATTGTGGCACAAGGGTGCTACATCTGGGCATTTACAAAGGATAAAATCCATCCGCTACGACTGTGACAGTGATGCTTTACTCGTGACGGCGGAACAAATTGGTGATATTGCCTGCCATCTCGGTGAGCGTAGCTGTTTCCATCGAGTGGAGGGTAAGAAAGTAGCCCCTCCAGCAGATACCTTGTCTCAGTTGTTTGAGATAATTTGCGATCGCCGTGACCATCCCGTAGAAGGGTCCTATACCTGTAAGTTGTTTAAGGGTGGGGATAATAAGATTCTTAAAAAAATTGGGGAAGAAGCTGCAGAAGTGGTAATGGCGTGTAAGGATGATGACCCGGATGCGATCGCATCTGAAGTAGCGGACTTGCTCTACCACAGCCTAGTTGCTATGGCTTACCATCAGGTTGATGTACGGGATGTTTATCGCAAATTGCAACAGCGCCGTCGATAGTGTTGGTGATTGGGAAAAAGAGAATTGCTGATTGGAGGCGATTTTGATCACAGGGGGAAGCCAAAAGCATAATCGCGTACGCTTTTTTTAACCAAATCCGGTAAACTTGGCCAGGTACTGTTAATCACAGATAACTACCTTGGCTTACGATAATATATGTAAATATCTCGCCGAAAACTACCCAGCTGATTTGGTCAGGTGGCTTCATGGTATTGAAGTTACTGAAATCTCGGTGCTAAAAACTGAGTTAAATAGCGAACCGATTCACGCCGATTCCTTGACACTGTTGCAAACGGCTAACCAAATCTTGCAATGGGAATTTCAAACCCTACCAGCTTCCAAGCCATCCCTACCATTGCGGATGCTCAAGTATTGGGTCAGACTCAGAGAAAAGTATAACTGTCCTGTTGAACAGGTCGTGATATTTCTGAAGTTCACCACCTCATCTAAAGTTTATACTAACCAGTTGCTGGAGAGTAACACCAACCATCGCTATCGAGTAATCAGGATGTGGGAGCAAGACCCATTACCATTTTTGGCCAATCCCGCCTTATTGCCCTTTGCCACTTTAGCATTTAGTGAATCTCCTACAAGATTATTAGAGCAAGTCGCAGCAGCAGTGGATAGGATTGAAGAACCACTAGCTTTTACTAACATCTCCGCTTGTACGCAGTTACTAGCTGGCTTGCGGTTCGACAAAGGGTTGATAGGAGAATTATTTCCGGAGGAAGTGATGCAAGAGTCTGTAATTTATCAGAAGATCATTCAAAAAGGACATAAACTTGGTTTACTCGAAGGAAAACGGGAAGGTTTACTCGAAGGAAAACAGGAAGGTTTACTCGAAGGAAAACGGGAAGGTTTACTCGAAGGGAAACTCGAAGGAAGGCAAGAGGAAGGGTACTCAATCCTTAGACGTCTGATTACCCGTCGGTTTGGTAATGTTGAGAACCAGCTACTTGAAAGGATTCAAAAGCTTTCTATTACTCAATTGGAGGAGTTGAGCGAGGCGCTGTTGGATTTTGAGACCATCACAGATGTAGCTGTTTGGTTGGCATCCCATCAGCAATAATGGCTTTGCCAAAAGCGCCAAAAGCCCAATCACCATGGATGCTTACGCGATTCTCTTTGAGAGCATCGCTTTTTTTGACCAAATTCGGTAAACTGGCCCAGGTACTGTTAACCATAGATAACTACCTTGGCTTACGATAATATATGTAAATATCTCGCCGAAAACTACCCAGCTGATTTGGTGAGGTGGCTTCATGATATTGATGTCACTGAAATCTCGGTGCTCAAAACTGAGTTAAATACCGAACCGATTCACGCCGATTCCTTGACGCTGCTGCAAACCCCTAACCAAATCTTGCAATGGGAATTTCAAACCCTACCAGCTTCCAAGCCATCCCTACCATTGCGCATGCTCAAGTATTGGGTCAGACTCAAGGAAAAGTATAACTGTCCTGTTGAACAGGTCGTGATATTTCTCAAGTTCACCACCTCATCTAAAGCTTATACTAACCAGTTGCTGGAGGGTAACACCAGCCATGGCTATCGAGTAATCAGGATGTGGGAGCAAGACCCTGAGCAATTTTTGGCCAATCCCGCCTTATTGCCTTTTGCCACTTTAGCATTCAGTGAATCTCCTAAACAATTATTAGAGCAAGTGGCGGCAGCAGTGGATAGGATTGAAGAACCACTAGCTTTTACTAACATATCCGCTTGTACCCAGTTACTAGCTGGTTTGCGGTTCGACAAAGGGTTGATAGGAGAATTATTTCCGGAGGAAGTGATGCAAGAGTCTGTAATTTATCAGAAGATAATTCAAAAAGGACATCAACTGGGTTTACTGGAAGGAAAACGGGAAGGAAAACTGGAAGGAAAACGTGAAGGAAAACTCGAAGGAAAACGTGAAGGAAGGCAAGAGGAAGGGTACTCAATCGTTATACGTCAACTGACCCGTCGGTTTGGAAATGTTGACGACCAGCTACAACAGGGTATCCAAAAGCTTTCTATTGCTCAATTGGAGGAGTTGAGCGAGGCGCTGTTGGATTTTGAGACAGTCACCGATATCGCTGTGTGGTTGGCATCCCATCAGCAATAAATCGGATGCCTACACATCCAAGCTCAGTGGCATGCTCCCACACTTCCTACCTAGGTGCGCTCTTACCATTAATAATTAAATTCGCCACGGGTCGCACCTCTTGTAAGTGTGGGCTTCTCGCCAAACCCAGCCCTTGCTTGTGCCTATTCCCTACTGCCTGTTTCCTGTTCCCTGTGCCCTGTTACCTTTGCTATATAAATGCTATAAATCGGCTTTTGAATTCCGATTGAACCGATTAAAAATCCAGTTTAATAATTGAGGAAAAAAACGTTTAATAACCGAGATAATTTTTGCCATTCGATCAGGAAAAACCTGAGGTTTATTATCAATGATGGATTGAATCGTTTGCCCCATGACCTTAGCCGGATCAGTTATTAAAAAGTCCGGCAACTCCTTCTTTTCTTTAGCAAGGGTTCCATACTGTTCCGACTGGATAATGGGAGTACGGCTATAAAAGGGATAAACAACTGTAACCTTGACGTTATAAATTTTAACTTCATTTAAAAGCCCTTCGCTGAATCCTCGCAACCCGAATTTACTAGCAGCATAATGAGCCATGCCAGCGGGTGCCATCCAGCCAGCAGCAGAGGAAATATTAACAATGTGACCTTGGCGACGTCTAATCATATCAGCGGCAAATAGAGAACTTAACCGCATTGGTGCCAGCAGATTTACCTGCATCAGCCTTTCCCATTTTTCTCCAGGAACTTCGTCCATGCGACCAAAAAGCCCAATGCCAGCATTATTGATCAAAATATCGATTGCTATTCCCAGGTCTTTAACCTGCTGATAAAGGGTTTCGCATCCGTCAGGTTCAGAAAGATTAATTTCCAAAAGAGCAAGTATATCCCCAGTTTTAACCTCCCGTTGAATAGCCTCGGCACGCTCTTTAAGAAGAGTTTCATCAAGATCCGTGAGGATCAAATGGCTACCAGCTTCTAATAATTGCCGAGTCAGTTCCTGACCGAATCCACCGGCGGCACCGGTGATGAGTACCACAGCTCCATGGAGATCACTCATATGGTTCCAATTTTTGCTCTCGGTTAAATTTTAGGAGATTGGAGTATTCCCCATAGTAATAAAAACCAGGGTAAATTAATGTTAGGTATCAGCGACGCATATTTTATTAATGGTGGCCAAAACATTGGAGCTATAAAACGTAGAGAGCGTAGTGATACCGGACGTAACCCGTCTTGATCTATGATCCCATATTGCTCAGCCAGTTCTGCGACAACTCGAACGCGGCCTGTAAAGCTCATTACAGTTGGGTCTGCAGCAAGGGCAGCAATAACGCGCCCCGTTAATAAAGGAGTTTCCCAATTATAGCCTTGAGAGATCAGTCGGCTTTGCTGATTACCTGGTTTATCTTCTGCCATTTGCAAAGCCAAACTGGAAATATGTTCGGTACCAACTATGCCTGGCCAAATCGAAAGGGATGCCACATTATATGGCTTGAGTTCAACAGCCATATCAGCAGCAAGTCGATCGCAAGCTGCTTTACCCGCTCCATAGGCAGCACCAAAGATGTAAGACATGCCCCCCCAAGATGAGATGGTGCAAATCAGCCCCTGCTGACGCTGAATCATCAGTCGAGCTGCAAAAACACTGGCAATATAATGGCTGCGGAGACCGACATGATTGACAGCATCCCAAAGATTCTCAGCGCATTCCCAAAATGGTTTTTCGTATCCATCCTTCAATGCCTGCACTCCTGAAAAGGCATTATTGACCAGCAGATCCAGTTGTCCCTTCTGCTCGTCTTGAATCCGTTCAAAGAGTAAGCGCACTTGTTGGTCGTCGCTATGATCTACCATGACCGGAATACAAATCCCACCAGCATCTTCCACAGCTAATTGGGTTTCCCTAAGACTACCGGAAACTCCCTCTGTGACATTGGAACTGTCGAGACTACGACCAGTAATATATACCGTAGCACCTGCCTCGCCAAGGCCAATCGCAATTCCTTTACCAATACCACGGCTGGCACCCGTGACTAAGGTTATTTTACCTTCAAGGCTTCCCATAATTACTTTTTTTGATATTGACTTAATTCATGTTAACATATTTTTAACATTTTATGGTTAAAATTTATCTCTAAATATCGATTATTGCTAAAGGCTTCCCATAATTATTTTTTTTGATATTGATCTTAATTCATGCTAGCATTGTTTGGAAATTTTATGGTTACTATTTATCTCTATTAGTCGATTATCGATCAAGGGAAATATCGAACTAAATAATAAAACGAATAATTACCAGTAAGTATCCTATTAAAATAGAAAAAATGCAAGTAGTTATTATCGGGGCCGGAATGTCTGGCATCTGCATGGGTATTAAGCTTAAAAAAGCCAAAATAAATTTCGTTATACTAGAAAAATCCTCTCGACTTGGAGGGACTTGGCTGGATAATAATTACCCAGGATGTGCCTGTGATATTCCCGCTCATTTATATTGTTACTCTTTTGAGATGAAACATGATTGGAACCAAGTTTATCCCTCTCAGCCAGAGATATTGAAATACTTAGAACACTGCACACGTAAATACAATATTTATCCCCATATCCGTTTTAATCAAGAGGTTATTAGCGCCCATTTCAATGCCCAAAATTGCCTCTGGTATGTTGAAACAGCTGAGAATAAAACTATAACAGGTAACATACTGATCAGTGCTTGGGGAGGTTTAAATTTACCCAAATTACCCAATTTGCCTAGCTTGGAAACCTTCAAAGGAGTCTCGTTTCACTCAGCTAGATGGAACCACAGCTTTGATTTAACTGATAAAACGGTGGCAGTTGTAGGAACTGCAGCCAGTGCAGTTCAATTTATCCCAGAAGTTGCCAAAAAAGTCAAACAACTATTCATTTTTCAAAGAACTCCTAACTGGATTACTAACCGAGACGATCGGACTTATTCAGCCCAAATGCAATGGTATTTTAAAAATTTTCCTATTCTGATGCAACTGCACCGGGGATTACTATACTTACGTAATGACTTAATCAATTTTTCCCTATTCACTACTGGAAGTTTTATTAGTAAGTACCTACGAAAACAATTGGAAAAACGCATACACCAGGAAATTGCTGACTACCAAGTAAGGGATGCGGTTATGCCCA
The DNA here is from genome assembly GCF_010692445.1 of Moorena sp. SIO3E8. Classification (NCBI taxonomy): domain Bacteria; kingdom Bacillati; phylum Cyanobacteriota; class Cyanophyceae; order Coleofasciculales; family Coleofasciculaceae; genus Moorena; species Moorena sp. SIO3E8. Next base: position 11,624 of record NZ_JAAHHM010000151.1, read on the forward strand.
GCTATCAACCAGGTTGTAAACGAATTTTAATTAATAACGACTTTTATCAAAGCCTAAACCGAAAAAATGTAGCCTTGATTACAGATAACATAGAAAGCATAACTAGTGATAGTTTGGTTACCCAACAAGGAAAAGACTATAAAGTTGATGCTATTATCTATGCTACAGGATTTAACTCTTTGTCCTACAAAAAAATAGATATACGTGGTAAAAACGGAGAGAGTATAGCGGAGATATGGGGCAACGAACCAGAAGCGTATCTTGGTATTTCTGTTCCCAATTTTCCTAACTTTTTTAGTCTTTTAGGACCGAATACTGGTTTGGGTCATAGCTCGGTAATCTTAATGGTAGAGTGCCAAGTTAATTATATTATTGGCTGCTTGAATAAAATGCTCAGAGAAGACTGGAAATCTCTGGAAGTGAAGGAGGAAGCAATGAGACGTTATTATCAGGATTTATGGAAAACTATGGAAAAGAGGGTGTGGACAAAAGAAAACTGTATGAGTTGGTATCAAAATAAAGATGGCAGAGTATTTGCTTTGTGGCCTGGTAATACTATCCAATATTGGTGGGCTACAAGAAAACCAATTTTCGATGACTATATTTCTACCTAGCTTAGTTGCTTAGGTTTTTTTGACCAAATCCTGTAAACTGGGCCAGGTACTGTTAACCATAGATAACTACCTTGGCTTACGATAATATCTGTAAATATCTCGCCGAAAACTACCCAGGGGATTTGGTCAGGTGGCTTCATGGTATTGATGTGACTGAAATCTCGGTGCTCAAAACTGAGTTAAATACCGAACCGATTCACGCCGATTCCTTGACCCTGCTGCAAACCCCTAATCAAATCTTGCAGTGGGAATTTCAAACCCTACCGGCTTCCAAGCCATCCCTACCATTGCGCATGCTCAAGTATTGGGTCAGACTCAAAGAAAAGTATGATTGTCCCATTGACCAGGTGGTGATATTTCTGAAATTCACTCGCTCAGAAAAAGCTTATACTAATCAGTTGGTAGATACTAACACCAGTCATCGCTATCGAGTAATCAGGATGTGGGAGCAAGACCCTGAGCTATTTTTGGCTAATCCGGCCTTATTGCCCTTTGCGACTCTGGCATTCAGTGAGTCCCCGACAAGATTATTAGAGCAAGTGGCGGCAGCAGTAGATAGGATTGAAGAACCACTAGCTTTTACTAACATATCCGCTTGTACCCAGTTACTAGCTGGTTTGCGGTTTGACCAAAGGTTGATCACAGAATTATTTCCGGAGGAAGTGATGCAAGAGTCTGTAATTTATCAGAAGATAATTCAAAAAGGACATAAACTTGGTTTACTTGAAGGAAAACGTGAAGGTTTACTCGAAGGAAAACGGGAAGGTTTACTCGAAGGAAGGCAAGAGGAAGGTTACTCAATCGTGATACGTCAACTGACCCGTCGTTTTGGTAGTGTTGACGACCAGCTACAACAGGGGATTGAAAAGCTTTCTGTTGCTCAATTGGAGGAGTTGAGCGAGGCGTTGTTGGATTTTGAGACAGTCACAGATTTGACGGTATGGTTGACTGAGCATCAGCAATAAAAAAAGCGATGCTCTCAAAGAGCCCCTACACGAACGCGATTGGCCTACGGCCACGCTAAAAGCGATCGCTTTTTTTGACCAAATCCTGTAAACTCGGCCAGGTAGTCTTAACCACAGATAACTACTTTGGCATACGATAACATATGTAAATATCTCGCCGAAAACTATCCAGCTGATTTGGTCAGGTGGCTTCATGGTATTGATGTGACTGAAATATCGGTGTTAAAAACTGAGTTAAATACCGAACCGATTCACGCCGATTCCTTGACGCTGCTGCAAACCCCTAATCAAATCTTGCAGTGGGAATTTCAAACCCTACCGGCTTCCAAGCCATCCCTACCATTGCGGATGCTCAAGTATTGGGTCAGACTCAAAGAAAAGTATGATTGTCCCATAGAGCAGGTGGTGATATTTCTGAAATTCACTCGCTCTCAAAAAGCTTATACTAACCAGTTGGTCGATACTAACACCAGTCATCGCTATCGAGTAATCAGGCTGTGGGAGCAAGACCCTGAGCAATTTTTGGCTAATCCCGCCTTATTGCCTTTTGCGAGTCTGGCATTCAGTGAGTCTCCTACAAGATTATTAGAGCAAGTGGCGGCAGCAGTAGATAGGATTGAAGAACCACTAGTGCAGCGCGGTAGAAATGCTTGAGCAGCTGCGGATAATGGTGAAACAGAAGGATGAACCGCTGACCCACTCGATGCTCAGCTCATCCGATTACACTCTTCACAACTAGGCTATGCCTAACCCCCATCCCTTGAGGATGCAATGAGCACGGTAACAGTGAACCAGCTGAGGGCATGATGTCTTCTCAAAAAAAGGAACTAGTTCTCAACTCTGACT
>NZ_JAAHHM010000152.1:0-13999 GCF_010692445.1 Moorena sp. SIO3E8
TATTCCCATTAACGGGTTTGTACAGGTCAATGTGTTTTGACCAGTCATGGTCTTTACCATTTCGCGTCAGACTTGGCAAGTCATTTTTAGGATTGTGGGTCAGTTCAAGACTCTCACCAGTGCTACCAATCCACTGCACTTTACCGATGGAAATTTCCTGTAAATCTAACTGACTTTTTTTCTTAACTGCCTGTTTGAAATCCTCATAGTTACCATGAGATTCCTCTTCTGCCACTTCTAGAGCAAAGCCAGCATAGCTATTGCCTAGGGGTGTTGCCTTCAGAGTTTTTTCCTGACTATAGAGCTGGGCGAATTTCTGGTTCGGTATAGCCACCTCAGTATAGGTATCCAAATTAATCGAGCGAATCGCTAACCAGGTTTTTTCCAGTTTAAAGAACCAAATACCGTCTTCTATTTCTGCTTGAGCCGTCTTAGGCAATTGGAAAAAGAATGGTCTATCCTTTGCTGGTCTTAACCAAAGAACTAGGTTACGGTATTGCCCAACTTGGTCTCCCTGATTTTTTCCTGGCTTCACCCAATCACCACCAGTATTAGCAACAAAAAAATCCACACCCCGCTGTTGATTGTATGCCATTAGCTTGAACGGTCCGACATCACCATCGGGGAATTCACCCGCCAAACTCCCCAACTGATAGGTATGACCAAAAAAGGTGGTTTCCCAATATCCTGGTTTATCCTCACCTCCAGGTTTCCAATTTTCGTAGACTGGTTTACTCGCCAGGATTTCCACAGGCTTCTGAAACTGCTTACGAGCTAACTTTACCACCGCCTGGGGAGGTCGATAGGCGCTAGTAATTACGTGAATCACATCCCGTTCTGGCTTAGGATTGACTAAGGTAACATCCCCAAAATAAAGCCAGAACAGACGGGCAGCACTGGCTCCGTAGACCACATTACTTTTGCCGTAATCCCGCTTAGTCGGTCCACCAAAACCACCTCGATAATATTTCACTGCTGCCGCCGCTGACATCCAATCTAGAGCCGCTTTGGCCAGTTGTTTCACCTCCGGCTCCTTGGCAAAGTCGTAGAGATTTAGGTAAGCCGCAAAGGTGTGACCATGGTAAGTCTCTGAGTCCCACTCTCCCATACCAATATTGTAGAGCGCCCAGACATAGCGCTGAATTTTCTTTTTATACAGACGCCTAGTCTCTTCATTTCCGGTTTCCTCCGCCATCAGATAAACGGCAATTTCTCGCATTGCCCGGAGATTGTCCGTGTTGCGTCCATCCACCCAACTTCCTCGCACATCGGGTCCCCAACCATCACCACCTTTTCCCTTACCATAAATGGGGTGAGGACGTCCATTGGGGTCTGTTTCTGTCCAGGTTTTAGCACCATCAAACATTCGTTGTTTGTAGGTCGGGTCGAGAAATTGCCCAAAGAAGAAGTATTTTCGGATTTGTCCCTTGAGGGTGAAAGCGTAATAGTAGTCAATACCCTCAGTGTGTTGGTTATCTTCAGCTTGGGCATCTTCTGATTGCAGAAACTCTAGGGCTTTCTCCCGATTGCCAACAATAAAATCAAACATGGCATAGGGATAAGACCGCTTCTCATTTTCCCCGTAGTTGTTGCCATAACCTTTACCACCGTAGTACTGAATGGCCTGGTTGGCTCGCACCCAGAATTCTGATTCTAATTCAGGAGTCCACTGATTCCTATACTTGGTCGCAATCGGTAAGGGTTCAATATGAATTAGATCAGTAACAGATCTGCTAATAACTGGTTTAGCTTGTAGCGCTGGTGCCGTCGGTATAACTTGGTGAGTACAGCCCAAGATAGCACCAGCGACAAAGAAAGCATTGCTTAATAATGGAATGATTTTAAGAGTGAGGTGGAATGGGCATCTTGGTGGAACTGGCATCTTGCGTAGAACTGGCATCTTGCCAGTTTCAATAGATTTTCGCGCGGGCAGGATGCCCACTCTACTGCTATTCATGGGAAGATTCAGCCACCCGACAAAAGAAGCTACTAGTAAGTGACGAGATTTCCGAGATTTCACCAGATTTCACCAATTGTAGCGATTGGCCTCAATTCTTACACAACAACCAACACTGTACACCTGAGCGTCAACCCTAAATTAAACATCGGCACTTCACAATTTTTAATCATGGGCAATGGGGCTCAGAACGCCCAGGGATTCATACATTCAGGATATATTCATGTTTGATTTAGTATTTGCTCGCAATTTGGCCACTACATTAATCATACTCACTCTGTTCATTCTTAGCTTAGACAAGTTGTATCGGCAGGATCAAAACGCTGGAAAACCCCAAAGGGTAAAGCACATGGAACACGCCCTTCGAGTCGGATTTGCCCTCAAAGCAACTCAATTCCGTTGAGATTCCCTGAACTAGGTGTGTAATAGGAGCCAGTTCCCTAGTTCGACCCAAGTTACTGGTTTCTCAGATGGCTGTGAATATTAGTAAACAATAAACCGATAGTAACCATGGATAAGGCAACTACGTAATTATTCGTAGGCCCTTATTGCGAGTGGCTGAGAGATTTCCGAGATTTTGCGGATACGGTTTACTGTGATTTCCGATTACTCTTGTATATGGTAGTTTTAACCTTTTGCTGCATCCCCCTGGGGCACCCAACCGCCCATCAGGGGTTTTTTGTATTCAGTGTGGCTAAATTTTATGAGTTATACTATGCTGTAGTCTTAACCGTAATTGAAGGAGAGAGCAGTGGGTAGTAGGAATCGGGTTTTGATAATGTCTAAATTAGGCTAACCGTCCCTACCCAGTCTTATCCACTCAACTCAAGGTCTCGCAACGTTACTACACTTTTAATAATCTGCAAAAAATTCAAGCTAGACTAGTAGTAGCCTATAAAATACCTAAATTTTTCCATATAAAGGACAATCCATTTTAAGCTTTTTAAGTTTGTTAGCCCTATAAGTCAACTGAAAATGTGATATAATAGTGTTTGATTTGTTTTTAAACACTAAAACAATATCTATAAAATTTTTATGAAAATAATTAAAATACCACTAATAATCAATTCAGGAAATAATAATTCAATTTTTTTGGATAATTTTACTATAAAAAAAAACTTGTTTAATTTTTATTAAAGCTTTTTTAAAAAATAAAAAAAAATCGGTAAATCCCATCATAAAAAACACTAAAAAAAACCGGTTCAATAAATACTAAAAAATCGGTTCAATAAATTATAATTGAAACGTGATAAAAATCAGCAGGAGAATGGGTGGATTCTTACCCATCTTCCCCATCTCCATAAATCATCTCCCTACAGGTGCAACGCTCCAGATCTATCTGTGGGGAGTCGTCAAACCTAACCAGTGCTGATGGTACACACCCCACTAAAAACGAGAATTACGGGCTTGCTCCATCAATTGCTCAGCCCTACGTCCCCACTGGGGATTACCTTGGCTATTGTAAAGGTCTCTAGCATACTGCAAGACTTGCAGAGCATCACTAAATCGGTTTTGGCGCAGAAATACTACACCAGCAGCATAATAGGCATTAGCGTAATTCGAGTTAGCTACCGCTGCTTGCTGGAAGGCTGCCAGAGCACCATCCAAATCTCTCTGAGTAAATAAAATTCCCCCGATATTGTAGTGGGCTTCGGGGTATTTAGGATTGATTTTGATCGCTTGCTCAAACGCCTTTTTTGCTTCCTCTAGCTTGCCCTGTTGCTTATAAATCAGTCCCAAATGATATGCCGGTTCGGGAGCATTACGGCTAAATTGCATTGCTTGTTTAAATGATGCGATCGCTTGTTGGGGTGTTCGCAACTGGGACATAACTAAACCCATGTTATAGTGAGCAACACCGAGTAATGGGTCAAGTTCCAGAGATCTTTCTAGATATTCCCGTGCCTGAGACAAATTCTTTCCTTCCAACAGGGCAGCCCCTAAATTAGCAAAGGCTAGAGCAAATTCTGGATCGGTCTGGGTTGCCCGATAAAAGGCATCGGCTGACGCCTGCAATTTACCAACCTGCCGCAATGCTAGACCCAAGTTGTAGTGTGCTGGTGCTAGCTTGGGATTCAGTTGGGCTGCCTTTTCGAACGCCACGATCGCTTCAAGTACCTTACTCTGTTGAATTAATGCCAGTCCTTGATTAAGTTGCTCAAGGGCTGCGGGTTGAGTGGGTTTGAGTGCTGGTAGATACTGAGACTGGGCGATTAGTCTAGTACTGTAACCGTAAGGGCGAGTAAGGGGATGATGTCTACTCAGTCTCCCTGGTGAATCATTCAGATTATCTGGGTTAACCCCTAGGGCGTGGGAAACTAGTGGCTGTGTCAGCACCAACAGCGAACTCACTCCTAGGCAGAAATAGCCTCTGGCAGTGACTTTTCTGTTAACAAAGATTAAGTTTAATGGGAACAAATTTTCCTTAAGATTTTTGAAACATTTTTTTTTATAGTTGTTACGTGTATTCATATTTTTTTAAAATTAGTGACCTAGAGTTATCTTACTTAACAGTTTTAGTAGTTTACATTACAAGACATTGCAAGTTCGATCTAGATCAGACCAAATTAAGCTAATCTCACAACCAGATAACGTTGATCCCATCTCAACAAAACTTATGCATAAACCAGTAGTCAGGAGATAAGTAGGTAGAATGATTAGGTAAGAGAAGCGTTGACATGGCATGTTTTAACAAACTCACCTCCCTACCCGATCATCCCCTTAATGCTCCGCTTCAATGCATAAGTCCAATTGAAATAATTTGGGGGTAAATTATGAACGGCAAAGTGTGTAAAGCCACCCGTAATGTGGCTATTGTTGGTCCGTATCTCAGTGGGAAAACCACTCTACTCGAAAGTTTGTTGTCCGTTACTGGTACGATTTCTCGCAAAGGCACAGTAAAGGAAGGCAACACCGTCGGTGATAGTGCCACCGAGGCCAGGCAACGCCAAATGAGTGTGGAGGTAACTGCCGCCAGCACCGAGTATCAAGATATCTGCTTCAATTTTATAGACTGTCCAGGTTCCATTGAATTTGCTCAAGAAACCTACAACGCCTTAGTTGGTGTGGATGCGGCTGTAGTGGTTTGTGAACCAGTAAGCGATCGCGTCCTGACCTTAGCACCCTTATTGAAATTTCTCGACGACTGGGAAATCCCCCACTTAGTCTTTATTAACAAAATGGATCGGTTTGAGTTGACCGATGATGCTAATGGTAACTCCTTACGATCCGTCTTCGATGCCCTCAATTCAGTTTCTACTCGCCCCTTAGTACTGCACCAATACCCCATTGGTAAGGGAGAACACCTCACCGGTTTTATTGATTTAGTCACCGAGCAAGCCTATCTTTACCATCCTGAGGCCCCAGCTGATCCGATTCCACTGCCAGAGTCATTGAAAGAGGCAGAACAGCAAGCACGCACAGAATTACTAGAAACCTTAGCAGATTTTGACGACCACCTCCTCGAAGAACTACTAGAAGAAATTGAGCCACCCCAAGAAGAAATTGTCCAAGACCTGAAGATGGAATTGGGGGCCGACTTGATTGTACCGGTATTTATAGGTGTTGCTCAGCAAGATTATGGTGTTCGCCCCTTGATCGATGCCCTACTGCGAGAAGCACCAACCCCAGAAAGCACCGCTGAGCGTCGGGACATTGCTGGTGATGAATCAACCACGGTGGCACAGGTACTCAAAACCTATTACACTCCCCAAGGTGGAAAACTCTCCCTAGTGCGAGTTTGGCAAGGTAAACTAACCGATGGCATGGTCTTCAATGGTGTCCGCGCCGGAGGCTTATACCGTATGTTTGGTCACCACACTCAGTCAGTTTCCCAAGTATCTGCTGGTGACATCGTTGCCCTGGGACGCTTAGAGGGTATTAAAACTGGTCACACCCTGACCACGGATACGGGTAATCCAGAGATTAAATTACCAATAGCTGAGGCAAGCAAACCAGTCTATGCGTTAGCCATTACTCCTCAGAAGCGCAAAGATGAGGTTAAGTTGAGTGGTGCCTTAACCAAGCTGCTGGAAGAAGACCCATCTCTGGTGTGGGAACAACATGGAGACACTCACGAAATCATCCTATGGGGACAGGGAGATATTCATCTTCAGGTTGCTCTAGACCGGATGAGCCGCAAATACAACTTACCGATGACCACTCACTTACCCCGAGTGCCTTACAAAGAAAGTATCCGCAAATCCACTACCTCTCATGGGCGCTACAAGCACCAAAGTGGTGGTCATGGGCAATATGGTGATGTCTACCTTGATATCCAACCCTTGTCTCGGGGTGAAGGGTTTAACTTTTCGGAAAGCATTGTCGGTGGGGTGGTGCCAAAGCAATATATCCCTGGTGTGGAGATCGGAGTCAAGGAATACTTGTCCCACGGACCGTTAGGCTTCCCAGTGGTAGATGTGGCTGTTACTCTCACCAATGGCTCTTACCACTCCGTAGATAGTTCGGAACAGGCATTTAAACAAGCAGCACGGCTAGCTATGACCGGTGGCATGCCCAATTGTGAGCCAATGTTACTTGAGCCAATTATGTCTGTTGGGGTCTATGCACCTCAGGAATTCACCTCTAAGGTGCTGCAATTGATCACCGGTCATCGGGGTCAAATCCTGGGCTATCAGACCTGTTCTGATTGGACAGGATGGGATTGTGTTTCTGGCTATATCCCCCAGGCAGAAATGCAGAACTTGATCATGGAATTGCGATCGCTTACTCTAGGGATCGGTTTCTTTAACTGGACCTATGACCATCTCCAGGAAGTGCCAGGTAAGCTAGCTGATCGGGTGCTGGCAACCACTGGCAATGGTAATGGTAATGGTAAGAGCTAGGTGAATCGTCTTAGGGGTTAGGTGTTAGGTGTTAGGAGTTAGGTATTAGGTGTTGGGTTAATGGTTAATGGTTAATGGTTCTAGTACTTAAAAACCATTACCGATCATGCCTAATGCCTAAACCGATCATGGCTAATCCCTAGGGAGAGGCTACCCGCTGGAGTTTTTCAATAATAAAGGGAAGTATCAAAATCAGTAGTTTGATTGGCCAAGGAACAAAAAATAGGCTGACAAACAGACAAAGTAAGGCTGTTATAGCTGCAGCCACTTTGACGATTTCCTCAGTAGTCTTAACGCAAAGGTATATGGCTACTGAGGCGATCATTAAAGTCATCGATAAGGGTATAAGCATAATTATTACCTCAACTTTTTCCGCCATAATTACCTAACCTAGCATCAGGGTTATGGAAAACATAGCAGTTGAGTCAGGTCGCCCCGTCTAGGCAACAGGGGGGTGCTGACCATCCAACACTGCCAATTAGCAGAACTTGATCCCAGATTATTCTCCTAGAGACTACACGATCGAGAATGGGATTTTCGGATACTTACCTAAATTCTGCAACCTTGGCCTTGGTTTGATTCACCTCAAGATGCACCTCAAGTAGCGGCTCCTAGCTCCCATCCCATGGTGCTACAGCAGCAAACCCTGGCAACGATGAAGCCAATCCCTTGTGGAGTCGGAGTAGAGCGATTAGCCGTAGGCCACGCTAAGCGAAGCTTGATTTTGCTATTAAAGCGATCATGCTATCATGCTTAATCTCAGGGCAATTGGAGCGTGCCATTCAGTTTAGCTTGGCTTTAAGGAATATTATACAAAACCTACACATAAATCATACCTTTAGCTAACGCGATAACAAACTTTAATCTTCTTTATTAATTCGCCAACTCGTTAAGTAAAAAGTTGGTAATTCATCGAGCTTTACCCAATTTAAGCAACTTAAGAAGTTATACGAACTTTTAGATATTTTTTTTTTTGATATGGATTTGCATACTGAAAATAAGCAATCCAGTTCAATGTGGCCAAACAATCCCCGTTACGACTGGGTGCATCTCAATGCATGCTATTTGACGCGGTGGTGCGTTACGGGACGGACTGTCCCAAAACTTGCTATGGCTTGCGTCTTGGCGAGCCCGTCCCTAACACACCCTACGCCACTTTTTTACAAATATGAGATGCACCCGTTACGACTAGCCTCTCTTACCCCTTAGCCTGATCAAAATAGAATGACTAAAAAATTACTCACTAAATTAACAGTTGCTACCACCAGCCTAACCTTAGTCACCTTAGGAACTACCAGCAGCGCACAAGCAACAAGCTTAACTGGACTGATTGAATTTTTGACTAATGGATCAGGAAGTACAGGTTTAGCTGTTTGGGATACCGGTGCTGATCGCGATTGGGACTTGTTCGTTACTAACGATGGGGAATATGGTGATTTCATTAATGACCCAACTACTCGCAAGATCGACTTTGAACTAACAAAAGGTATCCATACATTTACGATTTATGGTGATGGGAGAAGCTTTCTTGGTAATCAAAGTCATTACGGTTTAAATTTGTTTTTCAATGGAGAGACCACCAATCCAGGGATTTCAGTCTTTGGAGCCTTAGCTCAGTCCACTGACTCTGATCCAGACTTTTTACCCAATAGTAGTGGTTCAACTCGGGGACTGGATGGAAGTATTGTACCAGGCTCAGGAACTCTGTCCTTTATCGATGGTTTAACAACCGTGACACTAACTGACTATATCTATCAAGCACCAAATGTTCAACAGAAAAACCGTGTTAGTGAGCGGAGTATAGGTCCAAATCGTTACTTGGACATGGTCGGAGAATTTACATTAAACGTAGAAACTAGAAATATAGACAGTAAATCTGTCCCTGAACCGGTTTCAGTGCTAGGTCTGCTGACAGTGGGTGCATTCGGTGCTGGTGCAACCCTTAAGCGCAAGAAGAAACAGCAAGCCTAAGCTCGCCGTCTCAATAAATTAGCAATCTCAACAAATTACCAAACTATATAGCAGTTCTCAATTGGGTATTGAGAACTGCTATAATTTGTACACAATCTATACCTAAGCCATACCTTCTGCAAACGCGATCGCAAACTTTCGTAAGCCTTACTAAAAATGTAGGCTAACGGAATTTGATATAACACACCGAACTCTTGACTAGCTCCTACCCCATCGAGATATTAATCATTTTAAATAACGAAGTAGGCCAAGCCAAAGAACGAAGCAATTAGGATTTCAGCAAAAGGGTAATGATCGTTTGGTTGGCTTCTACCCATATTTTTGATTACTGACCCGGTATTCTAGCAGTTTTCTATGGTTATATCACACTCAGGTTAGCAGCCAAGAATCATCTAGGGTGCAAAGTAAATGGCCATTTTTAACTCACAATACCTGATCGATATTCAGGAAGGATTAGGATTTGCGGAACAATTAGTGTTTTCCAACACAGGGCAATATCTGAGTGATATTCAAAGAGCAGTTTTGCAAAAATCCTGGCAAGGGCAACGCAAAACCTATGACCAAATCGCTCAAGAGTTAGGCTATTCAGCAAGTTATATCAAGCAGACCGTTGCCCCTAAATTATGGAAACTGTTCTCAGAGGCACTAGGGGAAAAAGTTAGTAAAACCAACTTTCGTAGTGTACTCGAAAGACGACAGGTCAATCAAGAATCGAGTCATACTCAGGAGCTGCTTGGGGTATTGAGACAGGGACTAGAGCCTTACTACAAAGGGAAGGTGCAATCTACAGCTAGCGAAGAGATCTCAAATGTTCCTTATGGGAACCATCCCAAATCCCAAATCCTCAATCCTCAATCGCAGCAGTTGGAATTACCAGAAGGAAGAGTTCCTTTAACTTCCCGATTTTATGTCGAGCGAGTCCCCTATGAATTTAGGTGTTACGAAGAGATTGTTAAACCAGGAGCTTTTATTCATATTAAAGCACCCAGACAGATGGGGAAAACATCCCTGATGGTGAGGATTCTGGCTCATGCAGAAACTCAGGGTTACCAAACTGTGCGTTTGAACCTTCAGCCTGATTTAGCCGTAGCCTTTGAAGCAGTGGTTAGGGCAAAAGTTCCAGTGGCCTTGGAACAGGTACAGGCATTTAAGTTGTACAGTATGGGGGCTGGTGAATTGGTCAGACAATCAAGTGATGGTTAGCTGCAATTTGTATCAGCGATACTTTAGCAATCGCTTTCATAGCCATAGCGCTACGGGCTGGGAATAGGCAAGAGGCATGCTAGCAAGAGGCATGCTAGCAATAGAAAAGCCAAGTTTGACAAAGCTTGTAGCAATTTATCCCTCACCATTATTTGTAAATACCCAAGCGCGTATTGCTATAGTAATCGGAAATATTGCTATATAATCGTTACTGTTCAAGGCCCCCCGATAGCCTGCAGAACTTAAACAAATATCTGGCAGTAACATTATGACCTCTTGCCACAATACCACCACCACTGTCATTGAAGAATCCAAAGGGGTTAAGCGAGTTGCCTTGCTAGGAATGCCCAACACGGGCAAATCAACCTTCTTTAACCGTATCACAGGTACCACTGCTCACGTTGGCAATTGGCCCGGCATTACTGTAGATCTACTACAAGCTAATGTCCAACTCAATGGCGAACCTACGGAATTCGTAGATTTACCAGGAATTTATGACCTCAAGGGATTTTCTGATGATGAGAAAATTGTTAAAACCTTTTTAGAAAATTTTGCTGTTGATCTATTTATTCTTGTTCTCAATGCTTCCCAAATTGATAGTCAAATTCGCTTAGCATTGCAGGTAAACTCCCTAGGTTTACCGGCAGTTGTGATGCTGAATATGGCTGATGAAGCTAAGCAATATGGAGTTAAAATAAACACAGAACTATTATCCGATAATTTGGATATGCCCGTGTTCCTCATTAGTGCCAAATACGGAGACGGCTATATGAGGGCATACCTAGAAATTTCTAAAACTTTAAAGGCACAAGAACAATCGATTAATATAGATAATCTAAAAACTCGTTTATCTGAGCATAGCTCTATCTCCACTAAAGAGATAGATTCAGTCCTCAATGGTGCGGTAGAAATGCCCTCTGAGATGGCAGTCAATTTAACCGCCAGGATTGATAAGTTACTGCTGCATCCGATATTGGGATTACCTTTGTTTTTCTTAGGAATGTTCCTGGTATTTTGGGTAGTTTGGACTGTGGGACTCCCCTCTCAAGACCTGATGGATAATATGACTGGCTGGATTCAAGGTGCGATGATTGAGCCTGTCATCCAACCCTTACCCACAGTGGTTCAAGACTTTTTGATTAATGGGATTTGGAACGGTTTAGCTACCGTTGCTTCCTTTGTACCATTAATTGTGCTGTTCTTTATCTTAATGGCAATTCTAGAAGATAGTGGCTACCTATCCCGTTCTGCCTATTTAATGGATATCTTTATGGAACGGTTGGGGTTAGATGGTCGCAGTTTTGTGATGCAAATGATGGGATTTGGCTGTAATGTTCCAGCATTAATGGGAACTAGAGTTATGCGATCGCAAGCCTTGCGACTGCTAACTATGCTAGTCATTCCTTTTGCTTTGTGTGCTGCCAGACTCCAGGTATTTGTCTTTATCATTGCCGCTGTATTTCCCCATGGTAACGGGGCTTTAGTATTATTTTCCCTGTACCTACTTAGTTTTGTAGCCGCCATTGTCACTGCTGCTCTTTTCCAAGGAGTCTTTAAAAACGAGGAACCCTTTATTATAGAATTACCCCCTTACCGAATTCCGACTATCAAACAAGTCTTACTGAGAGGATGGGGAGAAGTCAAAGAATTTTTGCAACGAGCATCTGGGTTTATTACCTTTGGCTGTGTTGCTGTTTGGTTCATCACGAATTTACCGCCAGGAGCGACAGGATTGGATACCATTGGCGGGCAAATTGGACAATTTTTAAGTCCGATCATGAATCCCATTGGTATTAATCCCCATTTAACCCTAGCCTTAATTTTTGGTTTTATTGCTAAAGAAATTGTCATTGGCTCTTTAGCCGTAATTTATGGACTTAACTCCCTGGCTGTTAGTCAGCATATAACTGATACAGTGACATTTATCCAAGGATATAGTTTTTGTATCTTTTGCTTAATCTACACTCCCTGTTTAACTACTATTGTTACCTTATTTAATGAGGCAAAATCATGGAAATTTACCCTATTTTCCTTAGTGTTTTCCTTAGGCTTGGCTTGGGTAGCTAGCTTGATATTTTACCAGGGAGCTTTAGCACTCGGATTTCATTGAAGATATAGCACTTCTCAATTGGGTGAGGTACAAATTTCTGGGTTTTAGGGAGTAGGGAGTAGGGAGTAGGGAGTAGGGAGTAGGGAGTAGGGAGTGGTAAAAAAACCTGTGTACCTCACTCGTGATGGGAATTGCTATAAAAATTAAACGGGAAAAGTTAAATGGTAAAAGTTAAACGAAAAAATGGGGATTCCCCCTTATCCTCTCTGAGCAAGGCAGGCACGAACATGGGCGTTAACAAATGACCTATGACAAAAGTATTATTTTTTACAGAAAAATTTATTTTTCGTGGTATATGTGTCATGCTGGTCTTAGTCAATTGGAGTGGTAGCCCCAGTAAGGGGCTGGGAAAATGCAAAAAATCGAGGCAATTATCCGAGCCTATAAGCTCGAAGACGTCAAAATCGCTTTAGTCAATGCTGGTATCGTTGGCATGACCGTGTCTGAAGTTCGGGGATTTGGACGACAGAAAGGTCAAACTGAACAGTATCGCGGTACAAAGTACAGGGTAGACTTTCTTCCTAAGGTAAAGCTAGAAGTCGTTGTTGAAAATGGCTTAGTTGACATGGCAGTAGAAAAAATTCTCGCTGCTGCTCACACCGGTAAAATCGGCGACGGGAAAATTTTTATCAGTCCCATTGAGCAAGTTGTCCGGATTAGGACTGGAGAAAGGAATTTAGAGGCTGTTTAATCTCTAATCTGCTTGAGCTTGTAGCTTGTAGGGTGGGCAAAAACAGTTTGGTTCAAATGAGTATTAATGATTAGATTACTTTGCCCACCCTACTTGAATTGGTCTAAGTGCTAATGGGTAATGGGTAATGGGTAATGGGTAATGGGTACTTGACGATTACCCATTACCCTTACCCAAAAATCCAGGGACGATTTGCTAAGTGATTAGTAGGAATTAGTTGGAATTAGATTCGTAAAACATTGATTTGCTCCGATCGTACACTGGCCAATCGTCGTTTTCACCACCAATAATTAATTTTTCAATCTCCACATATTCTTTGGCAAGTTGCCGCAGAGAATTAATTAAAATATCAAGAGCGATCGCATCACTAGTTCCTAAATCAAACCAGCAGCGCCCCCAAGTGCCTTCATACTCAAACTCGCCCTGATTATGCATCAAGGCCATTAAACTCTTTTCCGCTACTCTATCATCATATTCCATGTAGCTGATTTCTAGGCCAACCTCTTGCACCGGTAGGTTTTCTGCATCAAATCCTCCTAATTTCCCTAATAAAAACCAGGAATTGAACAATTCTTCCACATATTCCTTTTCCCGATAGGAGGGAACAGTGCTAAATTCTATCCAAATCCACAAATCAAATGGGTTAAACTCACGAAATATAATTTGCATATCGTTAGGGAATAGGGAACAGGGAATCGGGAATCGGGAATCGGGAATCGGGAATCGGGAATCGGGAATCGGGAATCGGGAATCGGGAATCGGGAATCGGGAATCGGGAATCGGTTAAAAGCAAATATTTTAACAATAACTAAGTTTTAGTTATTACCATAAATCCCTACTATCCGAGAGTAAACTTTTGATTAATCCTGAATTTTTTCCAAAAACTATCTTATCACAATTTTCAACTAGTTGTGAAAAATATAGTTATGAAAAATCACCAATAGTGAGAGAGGGAGCAGGGAGCAGGGAGTAGCGATGGAGCGCGCTCTTGGAGTTCCAGTTGCTTATCTGACTCCCCATCTCCCCATCTCCCCATCTCCCCATCTCCCCATCTCCCCATCTCCCCATCTCCCCATCTCCCCATCTCCCCATCTCCCCATCTCCCCATCTCCCCATCTCCCCGCCCCCACTCCTGTGGTTCCCTCAAAGAGTATAACTAATTATTGCTCCTACTACCCAATCGTTATCCTGACTTTACCATTGTTTTGATGTCCGCATATTTA
>NZ_JAAHHM010000153.1:0-13789 GCF_010692445.1 Moorena sp. SIO3E8
CCAACGATGGGGAAATAGAAACTTTTGTTGATCCTCAGGTTAACTGCTTGGGCTTCTGGGAGGTAGACCCACACACCTAACTATTTGTCAAGTACATTTTATACAAAATTAAGATGCGATTACCCTGCTGATTTAAGTAATCACGCTTTATAACTTAATTAACATAATTACACACATCTATTCAGATTAAGTCTGTAAGTAGCCCATCACTCTGTTCGATGAAGATGGGACTAAAAAACTTTCCCTAGAATACAACAAGCAATTAATAGGAGTGCATCAATGAGCTATAAAGACGAACTATTTCCTTGGCGCATCATTCGCCATCTGCCTAAATGCCAGCGAATCGTTGTCGCTCGCTTTCGCCGCCGCAATCAAGCAGAAGCCCATCTGCAAGCACTGCGCTGCTTAATACCAGATGCTCGCTTCACCCTCATGTTCGACATCACATTAGATGATATTGTCCCAGCGATCGCTATGACACAGCACCCATCTTTACCTAATCATGAATAAAACCAAATTCTTGGCTCTGATCACTGTTTTATTTCGCCGCATCAAAGCGCCTAAGAAGTTTGCCATTACTAAGCGCCAAATTGCCAGACTTAGGAGCATTGCTGAATAATGGATTGTCAAAATCTAGTTTTGGTTTTATGTTCTGTTTTTCGATGGCCTAAAGGCCACGCGACGCGAACGCCGAGACACAGTAAAGAAATTGATCAGCAAGGGTTACGCTGGTAGAGTGAAAAAGCGCACTAAAGCGCGAACACCTAGAGCAGTTGCGGCATGCCATCCAATCGGACTACAAAAATCTGCAACTACAAAAAGCACCACAAATCACATGACATCAGGGCTACGCCTTAATGTCATTTTGGCGCTTTCGTGGATCTTGGCAAAATCAAACAAAACCGACCTCAGCCACTGTGAATCAAAAACTTATCGTGATCTGGTATCGCAACGATTTACGGATCCATGACCATGAGCCACTCTATCAAGCTGTCCAGGAAAAAGCTGAAATTATCCCCCTGTACTGCTTTGATGACCGACAATTTGGTACTACCTCCTTTGGTTTCCCAAAAACCGGTGCATTTCGCGCTCAGTTTTTGCTCGAAAGTGTAGCGGACTTGCGGAATTCTTTGCGATCGCTTAACCCTGCCGATCTCGGGAAATCCGTTGGTAGTAATCTTGGTAGTAATTTAGTGGTGCGCCGGGGTTTACCGGAACAGATTATCCCATCTTTAGCAAAACAACTAGGAATCTCGGCAGTTTACTATCACCGGGAAGTCACCTCAGAAGAGTTAGCCGTCGAATCCGCCCTCAAAAAGGCGCTTGCTCAAATTGGCGTGAAAGTCAAGTCGTTTTGGGGCTCTACCCTATTCCACATCAATGAATTGCCCTTTGGTATTCCCCACATTCCCGAAGTATTTACCCAATTTCGCAAGCAGCTGGAGAAATCTTCCACAGTTTATCCCAGTTTCCCCACTCCCAAAAGTCTACCACCGTTACCTAAGATAGATGTTGGTGAACTGCCTCAGTTAGCTGAGTTGGGACTTGAGCCACCAGTCCCTGATCAACGGGCAGTGTTGCAATTCAAAGGTGGGGAAACAGCCGGACTAGCTAGACTAGATCACTACTTCTGGGAAAAAGACTGTCTTAAGCGTTACAAACAAACCCGAAATGGCATGTTGGGAGCAGATTACTCCTCCAAATTTTCCCCCTGGCTAGCCTTGGGTTGTCTATCGCCTCGTTATATCTATCAACAGGTTCAGGAGTACGAAATACAACGGGCTAAAAACGACTCTACCTATTGGTTAGTCTTTGAGTTACTGTGGCGCGACTATTTCCGATTTATCTGTGCCAAGCATGGTAATCGAGTCTTTCACCAATCGGGATTACAAGGGGTAAGCATACCGTGGAAGGTGGACTGGAAGAGATTTGACCTGTGGACCGAGGGAATGACTGGTTTTCCCCTAGTTGATGCCAATATGCGGGAATTAACAGCCACAGGCTTTATGTCCAATCGGGGTAGACAAAATGTTGCCAGTTTCCTGACCAAGAATCTGGGGATAAACTGGCAGATGGGAGCGGAGTGGTTTGAGTCGCTCTTGATTGATTATGATGTGTGTAGCAATTGGGGCAACTGGAACTACACAGCTGGGGTAGGCAATGATGCTCGGGGTTTTCGCTATTTTAATATTCAGAAACAATCCAAAGATTATGATCCCCAGGGAAAATACGTAAAACATTGGCTACCAGAACTTACTTCTGTCCCTGCCAGGAAAGTCCATGAACCCTGGACATTATCATCGGATGAGCAAAAGCGCTATGGGCTAAGAATAGGTGTACACTATCCTCAGCCTGTAGTCGATTTGTGGAAGTCAGTCCAACAAAATGAGAAGGTTTACAATGCTGCTCTTAGCCGTCGGTCTTAGCCGTTGCTAAAGCACTTTATGGGCTTTACCTTTCGATGAAGTATTTCCAGTTGAGTGTTGACAGTCAACAGTTAACGTTCAACACTCAATTAGCCAGCCATGAATTAGCCAGCCATCAATTTTTACCTTTCCCTGTTGATGTTGATCAAAACACAAATAGACAGAATTATATGGATAAAACTGTGCTATATATCTGTGTTTAGCAATCCTGGTTGGATTCCTGTTTTGCCTTACTCAGTTCTCAGGTCACGACAGTGGTAACTTAAGGGCAGGGTGAGATTCTGAAGGACGAATTCGGTATTTAACCAGATTGGCGAGATCTTGTAGTTGACCAATGGC
Source organism: Moorena sp. SIO3E8 (assembly GCF_010692445.1). Lineage (NCBI taxonomy): Bacteria > Bacillati > Cyanobacteriota > Cyanophyceae > Coleofasciculales > Coleofasciculaceae > Moorena > Moorena sp. SIO3E8. The sequence goes on from NZ_JAAHHM010000153.1 coordinate 2,766, forward strand.
TTCAGCACCTTCCAACTTCATCAGTTCTCGGTCATCGCGCATTTCAGTCCAAGTGATCCCGTAATCTGAAACCAAAAATCGAATCAGGTGATTGTCCCCCAAGCTAACCATAAACGATGCGCTATTCATCTGCCCACCACAGGTGTAGCAGGAGGCTAAATAGCCTTGGTTTTCTAGTACAATTGCCAACGCCTGGAGATTCATTACTAAATCTCTGACAAATTGACGGTGCTCCTCTGCAAGTCGTATAAACACGTCTGTTCTCCAAACACCACTCCTAGATTTTAGAGCTTCTATTCTTTCTTAAAAATTTAATCTTCATGTTTCAATATAAATCAGGATAGAATTGGGGGATTTTTATAAAAAATAGACTTTTGTAAATCTTTTCCTTAATCTCTTGCCTTGTTCTATCCCAAAATAAACCTGTCGGTCAAGGCAAATTGGCTCCCTTGTCACAATTTTCATGAGTCAAGGGATATACATTAGTAGTTTCTATATGTTTATGGAAATTCTTTAACTAACCTAACTACCGGTTGAAGTGCAACCGATAGTTACGTTTGATTAGCGAGCCTTAGATGTTAATTTACTTGCCACCAACCAAATCCAGGTCCTATAAATCTCACCGTTAGCCAGAAGACAATCATAAAGACAATACCAGCCCAAGCTCCCCTAGTGGTCCATTTAACAAACTGCTCACCCTGACTTTTAGTTATCGGGAGCCATGGAAATATGTTGGCTTCTTTCCCGTAGTCTTCTCCCAGTGCTGCTTTCCGGCGTTTTGCTTCACCCATAATCGTTCTTAATCACTCAGTGATAATAATAACCTATGCATTGAACAATGGTGGGCATTAGCAGAGCTGGTGTAGAATTTCTTAACTTTAGGGGATGATCAGCCTTGGCAACCTCAATAAATTTACGCTTGTCGCCAACCAACAGTACCAATAAAGGCTCCCCTTATCCCCCCTTAATAAGCTCACAGGGGTAAGTTTTTAACAAAGACGTGAGGTGTGGGGTGTGGGGTGTGGGGTGTGGGGTGTGGGGGATAAGACAATATACTTAATTTGTCGTTGTCTTGATGCAGTCGCTCATGGGGGAAACCACGCCAGTTGCTCATGGTTTGTTCGCGAAGCGTCGGCTACGCCGAAGTTACCGTAAGACAGGCTCGCCTTAATCAATAAGTTTTACCCCTTTTCTGCATAGCCTACCAACCATAAAGGCTCAACGTAATCAGGTTTCGTCTCCGGGGGGAACCCCCAAGACCGCACTGGCTCCCCAAGACCGCGCTGCATCGCTAAAAATCATCATTGTCTTGTACCAAAGCGCGAGTGGGGGAAACCCCCGCAGGTCGGGCTTTGGTGCGCTGATCGAATCTAATTATTAAATTCCCTTGATTGTCGCACCTGAGGCATCGCTTTCTTATGCCCCACACCCTACACCCGGTCCCCCTACACCCCACACCTGAGGTCAAAGTCAAAAACCTACCCTTATGAGCTTAATAAGGGGGGCAGGAAAAAGGCAAAGGGCTTGGGAGAATTTATTCACCCTGTTATGGGTGTGGTGCTACCTTTGACCTTTTTCCTTTGACCTTCAAACCTGTACCTCTTCCAGCCTCAATTTGGAACGCTTGAGTTCTTCTGAAAGGGGAACAGGGTAATGACCTGTGAAACAAGCAGAGCAGAAACTCTTAGAGTCTTTCCCTGTGGCTAGCATCATTCCCTCCCAACTCAGATAAGCGAGGGAATCTACACCAATATAATTGGCTATTTCTGCCACTGACTTGGTGGCGGCAATCAGTTGCTCTTGGTTATCGGTGTCTATTCCAAAGAAGCAAGGATGAGTAACTGGGGGCGATGACACTCGCATATGTACCTCAGCCACACCTGCATCACGCAAAGCTTTGATAAGTTTGCTGCTGGTGTTTCCTCGAACAATGGAGTCATCTACTAGTACCAGTCGTTTACCAACTAAGACATCTTTGAGGGGATTAAGTTTCATGCGGATGCCAGTTTCTCGCATACTCTGAGTGGGTTGGATAAAGGTGCGACCCACATAGCGATTTTTAATCAGTCCCTCTCCGTAAGGAATACCGGACTCTCGGGAAAAGCCGATAGCTGCGGGGATACCAGAATCGGGTACAGCAATCACCATGTCCGCATCTGGTGTTGACTCTTTTGCCAGCTGACGCCCTAGGCGTAACCGATAGCTAAACACAGTTTCATCATCCATGACGCTATCAGGGCGAGCAAAGTAAATCATCTCAAAGATGCAAACTTTGCGCTCTGGCTTTTGACTCCAGTCGAAGGAAGCAATCCCTTCGTCATTAATCCACACTAATTCTCCCGGTTCCACATCCCGCAGATAGTCAGCACCGATAATGTCTAAACCACAAGTTTCTGATGCCAGCACGTAGCCCCCAGAATTGCCACCTAAGGTGCCAATCACTAGAGGGCGAATGCCATTCCGGTCACGAACACCCATTAATCCATCCGGTGTGCCAATGACTAAACTAAACGCTCCTTGGCAAGATTGAAAGGCAGTCATTGCTGCCTCCAACCACCCTTTGCCATGGTTAACCTCTGCAGCGATCGCTAGGGCGATTAGTTCTGAATCCGTAGTGGTCATCAAGTTAGAGTTATGCTTGAGTAAATCATCACGTAATTGCATAGTGTTGACCAAGTTACCGTTATGAGCCAAAGCCAACGCTCCTAAGGGAGTTTCCACCACGGCTGGTTGAGCATTGCCGATATGGCTAGAACCGGTGGTAGAATAGCGGTTATGGCCAACGGCACTCTGACCAGGTAGCTGAGCCAAAATTTCTTCATTAAAGACCTGGGAGACTAGCCCCATATCCTTGTAGACATGCAGCTGCTTGTCATCAAAGGTAGCAATCCCTGATGACTCCTGACCTCGATGCTGTAGGGCAAATAGACCAAAGTAAGTTAGCTTAGCGACATCTTGCTCTGGTGCATAGATACCAAAGACTCCACAAGCTTCCTGTGGCTTGTCCAAGTGCTGGGGATAGTCATCCTTGGACTGATCACAATATTGGTCAGAGCAAAGGGATTGGTTGGGCATCATAACTATTATGGGTTGCTCCTAATTGCGGCATGAAGTCGGTTGAACCTAAATCCCAAGGGGATTGGTTCTGTATATTTAATTAAACTTAATGTTTCCTTAACGATATCACCTATACCATATTATTGTGGCTCAATGTCGGCAATTGCTGGATATTCCTAAAGCGGTTACTGCATTTTGCCCCCCGAAACCAAAGCTAAAACATAGCACATGCCTGACTTGGCACTGACGCGCTATACTTACGAAATCCAAATCCCATTCCGTTTCCCTCAACCCAATACAAGGGGGTAAGACTTGGTGTTTTAAAGCCATTAAACAAAAAGCAGTACCAATGGCTCCAGAGGCACCAAGAGTGTGACCGGTGGCTCCTTTGGTAGAACTGATTGCCACCCCTTGGGGAAATAGCTGCTGAATCAGCTCCGCTTCATTCTGGTCATTAAGTTTGGTTCCGGTACCGTGGGTATGGATATAATCAATATCTGTAGGAAATAGGTGGCTGCGGTCTAGACATTGTTTGATAGCTGCGATCGCACTCTGTCGATCTGGGTTAGGTGTACTGACATGATAAGCGTCCGAGGTCAAGCCAAACCCCAGTAATTTTCCATAGATAGGGGCTGCTCGACGACGAGCCAAATCCTCTGACTCCAATACCAAGACAGAACCTCCCTCTGCCAACACCAAGCCTTGACGTTCCTTGTCAAAGGGGTAAGCACCAGTTTTTGCTAGAGCCCCCATTTTAGTAAATCCGGCTAGGGTTAGAGGAGTAATTGGTGCTTCTACAGCACCAGCAATTACTCTTTGGCATTGACCGGTTTGAATCAATTCAAATCCTTGAGCGATCGCCCAAATTCCTGTTGCACAAGCTGCCATTGGTGCTAGGACTGGCCCACAGGAACCAATGTAATGGGCAGCAGCAATAGCTGGTTGATGGGGTAGAGTGTCTAACCAATGCTCTAGAGTTAAGATCTCCTCATTTAAGATATCAAATCGGGGATACTCTGGTTCGGTGTCGAGTTTCCCATGACTAGTCATCTGTTCCTGGGCTAGTTGCTCCCAAGCCGCCTGACAGCTACGACTGGAACCAATCACCACCCCACAATCCCTGAGAGGGATGGTTAACTTAGCATCTTCAACAGCATCTGCTACAACCTGGTAGATCAGCTGTTCAACAGAAGCTGGTGTCTGACCAATCATCGCCAAGGGTAGAGGTGGTAAATTGGCAAAGGGTCGATACCACCTAATAGCGGACTCACCGTTTAGCAAATGCTGCCAACTGGGTTTGAGGCGACCTAAAGCAGATACTAATCCAATCCCAGTAACACATACCTCCACGGATTCGTTTAAAGATCGTTAATCTTTATCTTAAGGTTTCTTCAGGTTTTCGATGCCTTGAGTGACCTTGACTGATTCAATGCGATCGCCTTGCTGAATTTTGTCTACCACACTCATACCATCAGTGACATAGCCAAATACAGCATAGTCCCCATCCAAGAAAGGCAGGTCTGCTAGGGCAAAGTAAAACTGTGAAGAGGCTGAGTTTGGCATTTGGGAACGAGCCATGGCTACAGCACCACGAGTATGATTCAACTGAGGACGACTACTAATTCCAGCTGCCTTAAAGGTTTTGCTGTATATCGGTCCGGCTGCCCCCTTCGGCTTAATTTCTAATGGGATGTAACGAGTTTCCTTGGTTTGTGGATCTATGAAACCCCCTGTGCCCAGACGCTCTACTGGGAATTTTGGGTTTTTTCCTTGGGGATCACCACCTTGGACAACAAATGGTTGAGGTTCCCTTACCACTCGGTGAAACACTAGTCCGTCATAAACACCCTTTTGAACCAGATCTACAAAGTTGCCAGCTGTAATCGGGGCATTGGTGCCATCGACTTCAATAGTAATCGGCGAGCCTTTTACCCTCAGCTCAACAGTAGCTTTTTTGTCTAGTCGGGGTAAATTGCTGAATTGGGGATTGCTGGTAGTCTCAGCAGGAGTAGGGTTGTTTTCGGGAGTTGATGATTCCGTTGAGTTCGACGTTGAGCCACTGCATCCTGCTATTACCAGAGCTAACACTACTAACATCACAGATAGCCAGCGCCGGATATTCATACTCATGCTTAGTTTAACTAGATAGTTTATATTTGTTTAATTTTTAAGTTTCTGTAGCCTATACTACTTATTTTTTTTAAGAAGCTTTATTTAAACAGGAAGCAACTTGATAAGGGAGTGGGCCACCTGAGACTTTACAACCCTTCCAAGGGAACTCCGAGGAAACGAGCCAGCTCTGCTCCCTGATTTTCTAATTCCGAAAGGGAGATGGGTTGACCGACACGAGTTAGAGGAACTTCCCGGCGATCCTTAGTGCGGACGTAGAGGACTCGGCGTGGATTTAGACCCTCTTTGATGTCTACTCGAATCGACTGGACATCTTCTGTACGGCAACTGAATTCGACTTCACGGTTTTTACCGGGAAAGCCAGACCGCACTACTCTGACCATAGCTGTTTCTTGGTTAAATTCATTGTACCCTCCACCGATATCCCAATAAATGGTTAGCCATAGGTAGAGAGATAGCAACAGCGCAGCAACGCCATAGAAGCCCATTGCTACTCCCTGAGGGATAAAAATTAGGTTGGTTGCATCTCCAATCGGGAGTAGATCCATGTTGAGATAACTCGAAAGGCCTGCGAGGAAAAAGCCTATACCTCCTATGGATACAGCTCCTGCCACTAAATAGTTGCTCAAACGGCGAGAGCCAAGAACCGATTGTCGAAGTACCAGGTTTTCCAGTTGGTTGGTGGATGCTGCCATGAGAAGATGTGGTTGCCTCTAAGAAATCTGACTTGACAATAGTGCTGAGGAGCGAGAGTAAATCAGTAAGTTATGGATACTCCAGCGAGCTCATCTAGAATTAGTATCACATTTTTGACCAACACAGGGAAATTATGTAACTTTTGACACTAAATCTAAAAAAAATCTGAGGAGTATGTGTAATTTTGTAAAATTTTTGGTATTTATTATTATTGTATGTAACGTTTGTAACCCAACTCTCCTTATGGGAGAATCATGTCAAGGGTTAAACTGCATGATAGTTTAAGAAACATTAAGTGACCACAGCCTAACCTTATAGCCTGTGGCATCCCGTTAAAAGACAATCCTGTAAGAGGGAAGTGACTCTTGCCTCACTGAACTCTAAGGGAAATCCACCTCTAGAAGGGTGGGAGTGTCGGTAAAAAGACGTAAAAGCGTCCCAATTTTGAATCCTTGCAAATCGTTATATGTATGAGGATTTGAATCTATGACAGTAGCAGTAGGACGCGCCCCCAGCACCAGAGGATGGTTTGATATCCTCGATGACTGGCTCAAGCGCGATCGCTTTGTATTCGTCGGCTGGTCCGGCATTCTGTTGTTCCCCTGTGCCTACATGGCGTTAGGGGGCTGGCTAACTGGTACCACCTTTGTTACCTCTTGGTACACCCACGGCTTAGCCTCTTCTTACCTCGAAGGTTGTAACTTCCTGACCGTAGCAGTATCCTCTCCTCCTAACAGTCTGGGACATTCCCTGCTGCTGTTGTGGGGTCCAGAAGCTCAAGGAGACTTGACCCGCTGGTTCCAACTAGGAGGGTTGTGGAGCTTCGTGGCATTCCACGGAGCGTTTGGTCTGATTGGGTTCATGCTGCGGCAATTTGAAATTGCTCGTCTAGTAGGCATTAGACCCTACAACGCGATCGCATTCAGTGCGCCGATTGCAGTATTTGTCAGCGTGTTCCTGATGTACCCGTTGGGACAGTCCAGCTGGTTCTTTGCTCCTAGCTTCGGAGTAGCGGGTATCTTCCGTTTCATTCTGTTCCTGCAAGGCTTCCACAACTGGACACTGAATCCCTTCCACATGATGGGAGTAGCCGGGGTACTCGGTGGGGCGCTGCTGTGTGCTATTCATGGGGCAACGGTAGAAAATACCCTGTTCCAGGATGGAGACAAAGCCAACACCTTCCGGGCGTTCAACCCCACCCAAGCGGAAGAGACCTACTCCATGGTCACCGCCAACCGCTTCTGGTCTCAAATCTTCGGGATTGCCTTCTCCAACAAGCGCTGGTTACACTTCTTCATGTTGTTTGTACCAGTAACTGGCTTGTGGATGAGTGCAGTAGGAATTGTAGGTTTAGCATTGAACCTGCGAGCCTATGACTTCGTGTCTCAGGAAATCCGGGCAGCAGAAGACCCAGAATTTGAGACGTTCTATACTAAGAACATTTTGCTAAATGAGGGTCTGCGGGCTTGGATGGCTCCAGCAGACCAACCTCACCAAAACTTTGAGTTCCCTGAGGAGGTACTACCGCGTGGTAACGCTCTCTAATACTATGGTTGCGGGCAATCGCGACCAAGAATCTTCCGGTTTCGCCTGGTGGTCTGGTAATGCCCGTCTGATCAACCTCTCCGGTAAGTTGCTGGGAGCTCATGTTTCCCATGCTGGCCTGATCGTTTTCTGGGCTGGCGCAATGACCCTATTTGAGGTTGCTCACTACATTCCCGAAAAGCCTGTGTTCGAGCAGGGATTGATTCTAATCCCTCACATGGCTACTTTAGGTTGGGGTGTTGGTCCTGGTGGCGAAATTGTTGACACTTTCCCCTACTTTGTTATTGGTGTCCTACACCTGATTTCTTCTGCCGTATTGGGCTTTGGCGGTATTTATCACGCCGTTCGTGGTCCTGAAGCCTTAGAACAGTATTCTAACTTCTTTGGTTACGACTGGAAGGATAAGAACAAGATGACTAGTATCATCGGGTTCCACCTGATCATGTTAGGATTGGGTGCCTTCTTGCTGGTGATCAAGGCCATGTTCGTCGGCGGTGTTTATGACTCTTGGGCACCCGGTGGTGGTGCTGTTCGTTTGATCACCAACCCAACCCTGAACCCTGCTGTGATCTTCGGCTACTTAGTCGATGCTCCCTTCGGTGGTGAAGGTTGGATTATTGGTGTCAACAACATGGAAGACATCATTGGCGGTCATATCTGGATTGGTCTGATCTGCATCTTTGGTGGTGTATTCCACATTCTGACTAAACCCTTCGGCTGGGCTCGTCGTGCCTTTGTCTGGTCTGGAGAAGCTTACCTCTCCTACAGTTTAGGTGCCTTGTCCATGATGGGCTTCATTTGCTCTTGCTACGTGTGGTTCAACAACACCGCTTATCCTAGCGAGTTCTATGGTCCTACCAATGCTGAAGCGTCTCAAGCTCAGTCTTTCGTATTCTTAGCCCGTGACCAACGCCTAGGTGCTAACATCGCATCTTCCCAAGGGCCTACTGGTCTGGGTAAATACCTGATGCGCTCTCCTACTGGTGAAATCATCTTCGGTGGTGAAACCATGCGCTTCTGGGACTTCCAAGGTCCGTGGTTGGAGCCTCTACGGGGTCCCAATGGTCTGGATGTTAACAAGCTCAGAAATGACATTCAGCCTTGGCAGCTACGTCGTGCTGCTGAGTACATGACCCATGCTCCTAACGGTTCCATCAACTCTGTAGGTGGTATTATTACTGAGGCAAATTCCTTCAACTATGTCAACCCTCGTGCTTGGTTGGCTAGTTTCCACTTTGTGATGGCTTTCTTCTTCCTAGTTGGTCACCTCTGGCACGCTGGTCGTGCACGGGCTGCCGCTGCTGGATTCGAGAAAGGTATTGAGCGTGAAACTGAAGCAGTACTTAGTATGCCTGACCTTGACTAGGTGATTTTATTGAGTGAATAACTCAATGGTAAATCAGACTAAGAAAGGCTAATTAATGGCTAAGTAATGGCTAACTAAAGCTAAGTGATTTTTACAGCTCCTGTACTCTACAGGAGCTTTTTTTTGGAACAGTTTTGTGGATAACTCTTGTCTAAGTTGGTCATCGCTGTATGCAGGTCATGGGTAAGCTGTGCAGCTCCTTTTTTAACTGACTGAGTACTATAATCTGCTACACTAATCGGAGATCCAACAGTTACTGTGACATCACAACCCCATTTAGGGATAGGCTGGCTATAATTAAGAGCAATCGGTACAATATTGAGACCAATACCAGGGTGAGATGATTCTACCTGCAAGGCAATACGAGCCATACCAGGTTTCAAGGGGTTTACTTCACCATTTCGGAAGATATTGCCTTCAGGAAACATTACCAGTGCTTCACCATTGCTCAGGAGTTCCACAGTTTGACGGATACTGCTAATTCCTCCACGTCCAGTATTTACGGGAAACCCTCCTACACGACGGATAAACCAGCCCTGTATGCCATTCATTTCATCGGCTGAGACCATATACCGCAAGTCACGTCCGGTTAAGGGTTTACCAACGGAGAAAGGAACTATTAAGGCATCCCAACGAGAGCGATGGGTGGGAGCTAAAATCACAGGACCTGTCTTAGGAACGTTCTCTTGCCCTGTCACGGTAAGTTGACCAAAATGAAACGGAATAACAACACGCCGTCCTAAGGGATAGATAATGTTAGTTAACCAGTGGCAAATACCAGAATCTACTGACATGGCTTTCATGGCGTTACCGTGATCGTTACCATAATCATCAGAAGTGTGTTTTAACGTTGTTGTCATTGCTCAATCGTACTTACTGCAAGTAGAGCTAAACTATCAAGGATCAAGGGTTTGTCCTAAATCCTTAACCTTCACTTCTACTGTATGTGGTTTTAAGATCAATATCTGATACTAACGGGACACTTCTTGTGGTGTCATGCCCTGGTCTGTTCGCTATCTATACTAAGGTTATTAATGGCGTTGCGTCAGTCCTGGAATGGATATGAGTAGAGTGGGCATCCTGCCCGCTCGAAAATAAGCAGGAAACTGGCAAGATGCCAGTTCCACAATAAGCAGGAAACTGGCAAGATGCCAGTTCCACAATAAGCAGGAAACTGGCAAGATGCCAGTTCCACGCACAAAATCATTCCATAATAAGCAGGAAACTGGCAAGATGCCAGTTCCACACACAAAATCATTCCATAATAAGCAGGAAACTGGCAAGATGCCAGTTCCACACACAAAATCATTCCATAATAAGCAGGAAACTGGCAAGATGCCAGTTCCACACAAGATGCCCATTCCACGAGCAACGGCGAATGCTTAAGGTCTTTTGCGTCGCTGGGCAAACCAAGATTGCAACTGTTCCCGACAAACGGATTCCATAATTCCCCCTATTACTGGCAACCGATGATTAGAACAAGCACTATCAGGAAGATTAGCAACGGTGCGAATGCTGCCAGTTTTGGGATCATCAACACCATAAACCAGAAGACCGAGTCGTGCTAGGATAATCGCTCCGGCACACATGGGACAAGGTTCCAAGGTAACGTAGAGAGTGCAGTGATTAAGATGCCAACTTTGCAGCTGTTGACCAGCAGCACGGAGTGCCAGGATTTCGGCATGAGCAGTGGGGTCTTTGTCCCGCTCTCGACGATTCTCTCCTGTAGCAATTAACTTACCTTCACTATCTACAATCACCGCACCCACTGGTACCTCACCCGCTTCACCAGCTTTCTGGGCAATTTCTATGGCAACACTCATCCATTTGCGATGGATGAGATAGCAGTTATCAATCGGGTTAGGTACTTCCATTCTGGGGAATCGGGAGTCGGGAGTCGGGAATCGGGAGTCGGGAGGGAAGTGTGGAGATGGGGAGATGGGGAGATCAGGATTAAGTGTTAAGAGGTTGTCTGAGAAGTCTCATTTGCTACATCCAAGCCCCCGTTGGTCCCCCAATTTTGGGGGACTTTTAGAAGCAAATGGACTCTTGTTCCCCCCAAAGTTGGGGGGCTAGGGGGGCAAAATTTGGTATAAAAAAACTCTCAGTACAGGACAAAAAAGTTGAAAAGAAGAACAGGATGGGGTTTCATCAGAATTGAGGATAGCCATCAGAAACCCCATGAACCAATATAGCGAATTAAAGAAAGCTCTCCAACCCCATTTGGGAT
>NZ_JAAHHM010000154.1:0-13724 GCF_010692445.1 Moorena sp. SIO3E8
CCTGGCTCATACTGCTGCGGTTGCGCCTGTCGAGTCCTTCGGTTTTTTCTCTCAAAACACTGCTACAGGACAGCTTGGGTTAAAAAACTCTTCCCCATTCTATCGTCTTTCTATAAGAGCCGCACCCAAATGTTTTTAGTGTTAACCAGACTACAGACACGAGTGATTTCGATGCTGGACTAACTTCTGTAGACCCAGCTACCGCTAGTTTAGGTGATTTCGTTTGGTTGGATACCGATGGCAATGGTAGTCAAGATGGGGGTGAAGTTGGTGTCAATGGCGTCACTGTTGAACTTTATGATACTGCTAACACTCTGATCGACTCGACCCAAACCAGTAATGACTTCAATGATAATCCTGGTTTCTATCGCTTCCGGGACTTGACACCAGGCACCTATTATGTAAAATTCATAGCGCCCCCTAGTCATGCTTTCTCTCCCCAAGACCAGGGTGATGACACTCTAGACTCGGATGCTGATGCTACTGGACAAACGGGTAATATTACCTTGAATGCTGGAGACAGTAACCAGGATGTAGATGCAGGAATAGTACCTCAGCCGATCTTAGGTGATTTTGTCTGGATTGATAATAATGGTGATGGACTCCAAAACATTGGTGAATTGGGTTTCAATGGTGTGACGGTCAACATTTATAACCCTGGTGGAGATGGTCAGCCTGGTGGCGGGGATGATAGTCTAGTTGCCACTACAGTGACTAGCAACGATGTGGCTGGTAATCCTGGTTTCTACTCCTTCTCTGGCTTAGCAGCAGGAAACTATTTCTTAGAGTTTATTGCCCCATCTGACTATGAAATTGGTTTCCAAAATGTGGGCAATGATGACACGATTGATTCTGATGCTGATCCAACTACGGGATATACCGAAGTGTTTGCTCTGGGTGCATCGGAAGACAATCGAGACCTCGATGTGGGGATGATTGCTATTCCGGTTACATCTACTGGTGAAATATCCGGTACTCTCTACCAAGACGACAATCCCCAAAACGATACTTTCGACAATGGTGAATCTACCTTACCTGCCAACATTACGGTAGTACTATACCAAGACGTTAACAGTAATGATGTTATCGATGCTGGTGATACCCAACAAGCCACTACTGATACTGATAATAGTGGCAATTACAGCTTCACCAGCTTAGAGCCAGGAAAATACATTGTGCAAGTCGATACCAACGATACTGAGATCCCGGATGGGTTGATGTTAGGAACCTCTAATGATATACCGATTGAGGTGAGTACTACTGCTGTTACTGACATTAACTTTGGGTTTGATGTTGAAAGCCTCCCCAACGTGATCCTGGTCAAACGTATTACCGCTATCAAGCGCAAAGACAGTAATGTTTGGGAATCTTTACCCACATCTGGCTCACCTTTTGTTGATGGTATTGATAGTCCTGGTACTGACAATCACGTCGGAAGCGATCGCGCTCCTGACGATAATGACCCTAACTGGCCCAATCCCAATATTTATCTGCGGGGATTAATTAACTCTGGCACAGTGATGCCAGGGGATGAGTTGGAATACACTGTGTACTTCCTTTCCAATGGCAGCAATTACGCCAAGAGCCTGCGTATCTGTGACCGAGTTCCGGCAGAAACTACTTTTATTCCGGATGCCTTCAACCAAACTGCTGGTTTCCCAGCTAGTGATGTCGGGATTGCCTTGTTCGAGAGTACCGATCCTTTACCCAGCAGTGGTTTAGCTGAACCGAACATCTATCTAACTAATATCCCCGATAGCGATCGCGGTCGCTATTACTCACCAGGGACCTCAGTGCCAGCGGGATGTAATGTACCTGTCAACCAAAATGGAGTTGTGGTTGTCGAAGTCGGAGATGTGCCCGAAGCTACTGCACCAGGAGAACCGCCAAATTCCTATGGGTTTATCCGATTCCGGGCTCTAGTGAAGTAAACTGTTACCCCGTCAGTTCTCTGGAATTCCCTAACTATGATAATAAGAGCAGATAATAAGAGCAGGCTCGCAGAGGAACTAAATTATGATAGCTAGTACAGCTACTTACGAAGTTACCTGGGAAAAGTTACCTGATGATTTCGTTCTAGATGACGAACCAGTGGATAATATCAATCAACCAGCCCTGGCTGCTGCTCTGACAGAAAGTTTGGAAATTGCTGGCAAACTACCAGTTAATGCCCTGACTACTACCAATTATGGCATCTGTGCCACTTTGAATGGCAAAATCGTGGTCAAAGCCCCAGATTGGGGATATGTCCCATCGATTCGAGTACCCAGAGAAGAAGTCAAACGTAGTTATACCCCAAGACTTCAAGGGGACATTCCTGCTATTGTCATGGAATTTCTATCAGATACTGAAGCTGGGGAGTATTCCAACAAGCCAACCTATCCTCCGGGCAAGTGGTTTTACTACGAGCAAGTGTTACAGGTTCCCAACTATGTCATTTTTGAGCCAGACACTGGCGAAATAGAAGTCTATCGGTTAGATGATTCAGGACGTTATCAACTCCAACCACCCGATGGTAATAACCGTTACTGGATTGATGAAATCAGCTTATTTCTGGGTATCTGGCAAGGAACTAGGGAAAACCGAACTGGTTACTGGTTACGTTGGTGGGATCAGCAAGGAGAACTGTTGCTGTGGGGTTCGGAGTTGGTGATCCATGAACGGCAGCGAGCCGAGAAATTGGCAGCGCAGCTAAGAGCAGCAGGCATCGAGCCAGAGGGTTGACACTCCCCGACCATTGGGTACGGGGATTCTTCTTTCATCCAGCTAACTTATCAGCTAGGTTTTCACCCAACTGACAGAGGTTAATCTGTCCAGAAGCGTTAATTTGGGCGTGCCCCGCCCTATTTAAAATATTAATTGCCGCATTTTCGTCCCGATCTAAGACGCAACCACAACTACAGACATGAGTTCTAACTGATAGTGATTTTTTAACTAGTTTCCCACAGCTAGAACAATTTTGACTAGTAAAATGTGGTTTAACTGCAACAATTTTACGATCAAATACTTTTCCAAAGTATTCTAACCAAGATTTAAACATTGACCAACTAGCATCAGATATTGATTTAGCTAATTTATGGTTTTTTACCATATTTTTCACCTGTAGGTCTTCAACGGCTACCAAATCGTTAGATTGACATAGCGCCCTTGCAGTTTTAACTACAAAGTCTTTACGCTGCCTTGATACCTTGAGGTGCTGTTTAGCTAATTTTTTCTGAAACTTTTTCCTATTCTTAGAACCTTTTTTGCATTTAGATAATTTCCTTTGCAGTTTTTTTAATTTTTTTTCGGACTTTCTTAAATATTTAGGATTATGGCAGGTACCACCATTACTGTCAGTGTAGAATTCTTTAATTCCAACATCCAGGCCAATAGCTTTGCCAGTTGGTTTAGTATTTTTTTGCCTTTCTTGTTCAATACAAAATTGAACATAGTAACCATCAACTCTTTTAACCACTCGAACTCTTTTAATTGATTTTAAAGGATAGAAATGTAAATCCCTTGAACCAACTAATTTAAAACTACCAGCTTTAAAGCCATCAGTAAATTTTATAGTTTTCCTATCTGTTGATACTTGATAGCCAGTGGTTTTGTATTCAACTGAGCGAGAATTTTTTTTAAATTTCGGAAAACCTTTTTTTCCGGTAATTTGTTTCTTGCAGTTGTCATAAAACCTGGAAATAGATGCCCAAGTTCTTTCAGCGTGAGCTTGTCGAGCCATGCTATTTAATTTTTTAACCCAAGGAAAATTATTATTATCAGCTAATACTTTGCAATATTTGTTAAGGGCAAAACGGGTTATTTTGTCCTCTGGTTTAGCATCCATCCATAAACGCAAACATGAATTTTGAATGAATTGACCAGTCCGAATAGCTTCATCAAGTAAATTATATTGATATTGTTTACCTTTGAGCTTAAATTCATAAACTAGCATTGGCTCGACCTATCTGTTACTATATATCTAGTATAGACGCTTATTATAGAAATGACAACCAAAAAACAAAAAAGAATTAGGGGGATACCAGTACAGAATGAAGAAGTAAAAAAAAGACCTACCATTTTTTTAACTCCTAGTACTTGGGAAAAAGCCCAAGAGTTATCGAAAAATAAAAAAATCAGTGTATCGGTATTCATTGAATAATTAATTATAAATCAGGGCACTTAAAAGTGCTTACTTACCTTCATCCGCCCTCTAAAGATGGGCGGTTTTCGGTTGCGTCAATAATAATTCCTCAACTGGGATATCATATCCATTCCAGTTGCATCGCTATTGTCAAGCTTGGGTAATTGGTCATTGGTCATTGATCATTGGTAAGCTTTCAGCTTTCAGCTTTCAGCTTTCAGCTTATGCGCCTTTGCCAAAGGCCACGCTATGGGAATGGCTGACGGCTGAATGCTTAAGATCATTGATATTTGATCTCTTAATCAGTTGAATAGCAAAAATAAAAGCCAACCAAAAATTATTTAACACTTAACCAACTAAACATTTCGGCAACGGATAATTGCCAATCTTTAAGACTATCTAACACAGGTAAAATTTCTTCATCTGATTTAATCTCTGGCAATTGATTCGGTTGAAATATCATCACTGATTCATCGTCAGGATCAATTAACCAGCCTAATTCTGTTCCCTGGTTCAGACAAAACAGTATTTTTTTGATCACTTTATTAGCAGATTGTTCAGGAGAGAGAATTTCGATTACCCAATCAGGATAAAGCTCAAATTTATTGGCAATTCTTCCTTTTTCTGTTTTCGGAATACGATTCCAACTAAATACTGTAATATCTGGGACAATAGAACGTCCACCAAAAGTACATCTTAATTCAGTAAAAGCATGGGCGATTTTTTTCGGCAAAACAACGTCATTAATCGCTGTACCAAGACGAGTTTGTAAGGGACTATGTTCTCCTTGAGGCATAGGTTTTTGTTGAATTTGTCCATTGATATATTCACTAGCAGGTTTGGTTTCAGGAATTTCTAAAAATTCCGCCAGGGTCAACGTTTGTCTAATTTGATTTACAGCAACCATTTATGACCTCCTGTTTCTTAGATTTTAACTGTTGCTGGATTCAGTTCCAGTCATGCCCACCAGAAAAGCGATGCTCGGTACGAGCCGCTACGCGAACGCATCCTACAAGATCCCTTTACTCTTTCAACCAATCAAATATCTCACCCACCTTAAGCTGCACTGCTTCGGCAAACTCTGGCACGGGCAAAACCACCTCTAAGTTCTCAAACAGTTGCACGGATTTATCGGCACTATAGACAAATATCAAGGACTCTTCCGGATCCAATAACCACCCCATTTTAGTACCGTTGTCGAGACAATGGAGAATGTTGCGAATGACTTTGGTTTGGCTCTGCTTGGGGGATAAGATCTCGATGGTCCAATCTGGATGTAGATTGAAGGAATTGGCCACTTGCCCATCATGATCACGAGGAATCCGTTCTGTACGAAAGACGGCAACGTCTGGGACAATTGATCGCCCACCAAAGGTACACCGCAGTTCGGGGAATGCCTGGGCAGTTCGCTCTGGCTTTAAGGCCAGTGTTAAAGCAAAGCTCAATTCCCCTTGAAGGATGCTGTGCTTTCCTTGAGGCATAGGTTTTTGTTGAATTTGTCCATTGACATATTCACTAGCAGGTTTCGTTTCAGGAAGTTCTAAAAATTCCGCTAGGGTTAACTTTTGTCTAATTTGATTAACAGCAACCATTTATGACCTCCTTTTAAGAATTTCTTCCCTAAAATCAAGCAATACCTTGCCATGGCAAAACCGGTGACGATAAAACTGCGAGAAATTTCTTAGGCTCAATTGATCTCGCTGCTGCTGTTGTTTGGCTTAACTAACGACACGCCCTAGGTTTTAACTACATCCGAGGTTCCAGTAAGAATTGGCAACTTCATGATTCTGGGGTCCAGACAGTTTGATCCCCTTGCCCCCAAAAGCCATCATATTTGGTAACACAAACATCACCTAAAACCTTAGTCTGACAGGCTAAGCGGCGATTTGCCGTCGGAGAATGGGGTGGAAGCGATCGCCTACCTTTATCTTTCCAATTTGGCTCGGATACTTCCCCGTCTATCTCAACCGCACAGGTACCACAGCTTCCTAATCCTCTACAGTTAATTAGTTTAGCGTTGCCGTTGTATAGGGCAACCCCATGGTCTAGTAACACCTTGCGCAGATTACTGCCCTGGTCACATTCAAAGCTTTTTCCTTGTGCTGTTACTTTAGACATTATTCAAGATTACTCCTTATCTGTAGCTTATTTTTTAATACAATTAGATGCAGCTATATTTAGTGTTGTGAACAAAGCCAATCTGGCAATACACTAAGGTGCTCTTATTGTTTGATGGTTCTAGATAAGCTGCGTTTATAAATATCTAGAGGTCTAGTCCTCTGACTAAGCTTTAGGCCCTCAAAGCTTACCCTTAACTACAATTTACATTTCTTTACGATAAACTCAACTATTCTAACTGCCCATGACTTCAACAGCTTCTCACCCCATCTGGATTTACGATACAACGCTGCGGGATGGTGCCCAGCGTGAAGGAATCTCATTGTCTCTAGAAGATAAGTTACGCATTGCTCGACAACTGGATGAATTGGGTATTCCCTTCATTGAAGGAGGATGGCCAGGGGCAAATCCGAAAGATGTGCAATTTTTCTGGAAGCTTAAAGAAGAACCTCTCAAACAAGCAGAAGTAGTAGCCTTTTGCTCAACTCGACGCCCAAACATGTCCGCTGCAGAAGACCGGATGCTGCAAGCTATTTTAGCTGCAGGAACGCGCTGGGTGACTATTTTTGGTAAATCCTGGGATCTTCATGTCACAGAAGGGCTCAAAACTAGCCTAGAGGAAAACCTAGCCATGATTCGGGATACTATAGAATACCTCCGTAGTCAAGGGCGTCGGGTGATTTACGATGCAGAACACTGGTTTGATGGCTATAAAGCCAATCGAGACTATGCCCTCAAAACCCTAAAAGCTGCTAAAGATGCGGGTGCAGAATGGCTAGTACTGTGTGATACCAACGGTGGCACCCTACCCGATCAAGTTAGTCAAATTGTTAGAGATGTAGCTAAAGAGTTGAATGTTAAAAGGTTGAATGTTGAAAGTGAGTTGAACGTTAGAAGGTTGAATGTAGCTAAAGAGTTGAAGGTTGGTAGGTTGAATGTTGAAGGTTCTAACCTTGAACCTGCTAACCTTCAACCTGCTAACCTTCAACCTGGAACCGACACTAACCTTCAACCTGCAACCGAAACTAACCTTCAACCTGCTAACCTCCAACCTGCAACCGAAACTAACCTACCCTACGGGAACGCCAAAGGCGAACAACCTGCTAACCTCCAACCCATGTTAGGAATCCATACCCATAATGATTCCGATACAGCCGTTGCTAATGCCTTAGCTGCGGTATCTGAGGGAGCCTGTATGGTTCAGGGAACGATTAATGGTTATGGTGAACGCTGTGGTAATGCTAATCTCTGTTCTGTGATTCCTAACTTACAGTTGAAGCTAGGGTTACGCTGTATTGAGGATAATCAGCTGGCCAGACTTACCCAAGCTAGTCGTTTAATTAGCGAGATTGTCAATCTTGCTCCCAATGACCATGCTGCCTTTGTCGGTCGTTCAGCCTTTGCTCACAAAGGTGGTATCCATGTGTCAGCGGTGGCAAAGAATCCTCTGACCTATGAACATATTCAGCCAGAACAGATTGGTAACCAGCGTCGGATCGTAATTTCTGATCAGTCGGGATTGAGCAATGTCTTAGCAAAAGCCCGTAGTTTCGGTCATGATTTGGATAAAAAAGACCCCGCCTGTCGCGAAATCCTGGAACGCCTCAAAGATCTAGAAAATGAAGGGTATCAATTTGAAGCAGCGGAAGCCAGTTTTGATTTGTTGATGCGGGATGCTTTGGGATATCGAGAACATCCCTTTGAACTCAAAGGCTGTCAGATACATAGCGATATGCTACAAGGGGTCAGTAAACCCTACAGTAATTCTGTGGCAACCATTAAAGTATCTGTTAACAACCAGGAGATTTTGGAAGTAGCAGAAGGCAATGGACCAGTTTCAGCCCTTGATGCAGCTTTGCGCAAAGCCTTGGTGAAGTTTTACCCAGAGATTGCTGATTTTCATCTAACTGACTACAAAGTGCGGATTCTCGATGGTACTGCTGGCACATCGGCTAAGACAAGGGTGTTAGTAGAATCGAGCAATGGAGAAGAACGCTGGACAACTGTGGGGGTTTCTAGTAATATTCTCGAAGCGTCCTATGAAGCTGTGGTGGAAGGCATTGAGTATGGTTTGCTGTTGGAATCTTCAGCAAAGACACCATTGAGCCATTCCCCAGCCCTGAAAGAGCGGTAATTAGTAATTAATTTTTGCTATTTGCGCACTAAGGTGCTACCCAAAGTAGACTATCTAGCTTAGCCTTGGTGAGAACCTCAAGGGGAGGTAACTTATCATAAGGTCCTTCCCAGTTAACCGGTTGGTAGACGTATAGGATCGAGGCATTTTCCTCAAACCTACAAATCACTTTCCCAGTGGTCCCTTCCTCACCTGGCAAGCAGTCTAGTTTCTCGTGTCCAGGAGTCGCTGAGTAGGCTATTCCTACTTTCACATCCTTTGGACCAGGGATGCGATCGCTTAGCACTTCAATCCTGCCGATTTTTTGCTGGGAGAAGTCGGCATCGATTTCCACTACCGGGCTATCTTGCCAGTAGGCTCTGAAAATATCGTAAGTTTCCCCTTCAGCAGAGGTGGTTTCTTTTTTAACGGTATAACTGGGCAAAGCACTCTTGATGGTATCAGCATCAAAGTTGCTAGTTTTGTTGAGTTTACCCAAACCGTCTGGAGTCAGCCTGAGACTGGACTTAGTTTCAGGCGGGGAAGGTTCCTTGGCGCAAGCGCCCAGGATACTGGTGACTAGGACGATGCTGGTTAGGGTAAACAGTGTTTTTCTATACAATTTTATTAAAGAGTTTATGTCAACTAGCAATTACATTAGTAAAGATTAAAGATCAAGGACGAATGTCTTCACAAAATTTTACAGTTTTATATAAAAAATATTTGATTTCTATTGTGATCAAGAACTGTTACTGATAACTATTCCAAGAGCCTCATGGAAATTACAAATATATCCAAATTGGCACTCCCTTAAACACAGGTAAATATATATCATTTAGCTTATTGAAATTATAAAAAAATCGTTTATGTTTTAGCATTTTTATCTATAGTATTATCCTTAACAGAAGTCTACCTATCTTCCAATAAGCTCTGGAAACGGAAACATGATAATGAAGTCGCTGAAAGTGTAAGCCAAATTTTTTGGCAAGAGGTCTAATAACCTTACAAATCTACGCTCAGCCTTGCCTTCCTAAGAAGGAATTGGAGTAGAGTTTGTTCTTTTGAAATAATATCAGCTCTGCCCTCCATCCCCAATTGAATGGTACACTGCTTTTTGCCCTGACCTAAAGAAAGGCTTTCTGGCTCTATCGTTACCTCGTAGAAGGCAGTAGCTGCAACCCCTTTCTGGCTGGAAGCAGTGGGGGCACCTGTAGTAGCACCATTCCCTTGAGGTTTAATGCTATCCTTGGAAATTTGGCTGACCACGCCTTTAAGAGTGCCGTAGTCTGGATAAGGACAGGCAGAAACCCGCATTTGTACGTTTTGGCCTTCTTCCAGCTTGCCAATGTCGGCAGGTGCCACCCCAGCCTTGACCAGCAAGGAGGCATCAGTGGGGACAATTTGAGCGATTTCCTCTGCTGAGCGCACAGTTTGACCAGAGTTTCGCAGGTTGAGTTTGGAGATGATACCGTCGGCTGTGGCTCTAATGGCGGTTTGACCCAGGTCGATTTTCACTTGTTGAAGTTCATGGGTGTTGCCCTCAAGCTGTTTGTTAATTTCAGTTCGCTGCTGGATTAGGGCTTCGTGTTCTTTGTCTAAGGTAGCGAGAGTGGCTTGACCCGTAGCTTTTTCTTGGGCAATCTGCTGTTGAGCGATCGCCACTTGTGCATCACTGGGATTAAGGGCAGCTTTGGCATTTTGTAACCTAGCTTGGGCTGCCTGAACCTGTTGTTGTTGCTGCTCAAATGCTAGTTGTGCTTCCCTCAATCGCTCCTTAGAAATGGCTCCGGTGTTTGCTATGGGCTGATATCGATCTCGCTTCGCCCTAGCTGCACTCAAAGCAGCTTCAGCTGACCTTAAGTTTGCCTCGGCTTCTTCAACTCCAGTGTTGGCGGTAATCTGCTGATTTCGATAGTCCCGGCGACGGCGGCTCAGTTCAGCTTCAGCTGAGGCAACAGCAAGGTTGGTGCGGTCTGTTTCTGCACTGATCTGGCGATTAAGAGCCCTAATCTGGGCGTTGATTTGAATAAGTTGTAGCTGCCCCTGCCTAATATGGCTAATCAGTTGACTTTTTTTGGTTTGGAGGCGGGAGTCATCGATAGTGGCAATTATATCTCCTTGTTTAACAAGTTGATTTTCTTTGACAGAGATGCTTCTAATCGTTCCCTCGGTGGCAGCCTGAACAATCCGTAATTCACCAGCAGGACGGAGGACAGCCTGTGCTTTGACGGTTTCCTTATATTTGATCACAGAGGCAAGCAAGATGCCTAGACCCACAGCAGTGACGATAAACAGTCCCCCAAAGGTAGTCCAAGGACTAATCGGCGGCAGAAATTCGTTTTCTTGAACTGGGGGCAGGAATTCTGTGTCGGAGTTGCTAACCATGATCTTTGTATTTCTAGTTTTCGGTTTTTTCTACTTGCAATAGATGTCAGAAACTTTTAATATAGGATTAATAATCATACAAAGCCCCATGGGCGGCCATTCCCTACGGGATAGCTTAGTTTAACCCACAACATGCATGATGAAACTCTTTATCCCCTGCTGCAGAGGCCTATTTTCGGGTTAGGGTTTAACTTAACGCAGGGCACTGTTGGGAGAACTGCCGTTAGCATGAAAACTCTCCGATTTCACTAGCAAAGCGTTCGTTGATGGGTGAACGTTGTCTAGAAAGTCTAAGTGGTCCCCAGCTTGATAACGCAGAGTCTTTGGGGTGCCAGAGATTTTCAATTTCCCTTTTTCGAGCATGACAATCCAATCGGCACGCTCAATCACTTTGGGGCGATGGCTAATCATAATTGTGGTTTTGCCCTGTCGGTGGGAGAGCAATTTATCTAGCGCTTGGGCTTCGCTCACCGGATCAAGAGCGCCAGTAGATTCATCTAAAATCAGTATTGGCGGGTCGGTGACTATCGCTCTGGCGATCGCTAATCTTTGCTTTTGACCACCAGAGAGGTTCGCACCAAATTCCCCTAAGACCGTTTGATATTTGTCAGGGAGTTCGCTAATAAACTCATCGGCACCGACTATCTGGCAAGCTTCGACAATGCTCTCAAAGCTGACGTCCGGATGGCTAAAGCGGAAGTTGTCAATGATCGAGCGACTCCAGAAGTTGGCTTCTTGGGGCACCAGCACTACCTGCTGCCGCAGGCATTCTATTGAGAGGTCTTGCTGGTTGTAGAGACCATAGCGGATATTACCAGATCCGAGGGAATATAAACCAGCAATTAGCTTAGCGAGGGTACTTTTGCCACAGCCAGATTTACCAATCAAGGCAATGGCTTTACCGCCTGGAATCGTGAAGGAAAAATCTTGCAGCAGGTCAACTCTACCGGCATGGTGGAAGTTGAGGTTAGTGCAGGTAATATCTGCATTGCCGGGAATTTGGGCCCAGGGCTTTTTGAAGTCGTTTTCGTCTTCTGGGGTGGCGTCGATGACTTCTGTGAGGCGTTGAATGACAATCTGGGCAGTAATAAACTCATCAACTAACCCGACCAGAGAAACCAGGAAGCCGAGGAAGTTGCCACTCATGCCGTGATAGGCCATCAGCTGACCGATGGTTAAGGTCTGATTAATCACCAGGTAGCTGCCTAACCAGAGTAAGGCAATATTGGTAAAAGTGGTAAGAATGTCAGTGATAGTGCCGGTGTAAAGCCCTAGCTTCATCGCAGACCATTCCAGGTTAGCAAGGCGACCATAATTGGTCTGATACTCTTGCCAAGCTTGAGGTGTGGCTTGGGTGGTTTTGAGTACCTGGACACCGCGAAAGGTTTAGACCAGAAAGCCTTGGTTTTCCGTACCTAAGATAATAAGATTGCGGGTTTTTTGGCGCAAAGCGGGGAGAAAAAGCAGGTTGATGGCAGTGACGATTAGAAAGGCTGCTAGGGAAGCGAGAGTTAATTCCCAACTGTAGAAGAGCATCAAACCCAAGGAAACCAAGGCGATAAAAAATTGGCTGGGTAAACCGAGGACAATTTCGGAAACTAGGTCATTGACGGCATTGACATCGGCAATGCGGCTGACAACTTCCCCGCTACGATGTCCTTCAAAATATGATAGGGGCAAGCGCAGGAGTTTGCGACCGTATTCGAGGATCAGACCTAATTGCAGTCGCTGACCAAAGTGACCGATTAGGTGAGACTGCACCAAACCGACGGCACTGCTAAACAGGTTCATAGCAATCACCCCAATAGCCACGGTGGTGAGCAGTTGGGTATCCCCCCGCACGAGTACGTCATCGGTGAGCAGCTGGGTCATCAAGGGGGAGGCAAGGGAAAGCAGTCCAATGGCGATGTTGATGGCAATTGCCTGAGCGAGAATGCCTCGATAGGGCCAGACCCGGGACAGATAGCGCCCTATTCCGCCGACTTTATCGTTCGATTGCTCGTAAAAGCGACTCTGATCTGGCATCAGCAGAAGCATGACACCATTACCCCAACCTTCAATTAACTCCCGACGGGTGAGGTAGCGGATGCCGAAGGCGGGGTCGGCGATCGCATATTTTTTCCGTTTTTGCCCGTAGAGAACGACCCAGTGGTAGCCTTTCCAGTGAATGATGGCAGGCAGAGGCACTTTGTTTAATTGGTCGAGTAGTTCTGGGGAGGCTTTGACTGTGCGAGCATTGAATCCGAGGGCTTCTGCACCCCGCCTCAAACCGAGCAGAGTGGTTCCTCGCGACCCAGTGCCGACTGCTTCTCGCACGCGGTTAAGGGCAAAGGTACGTCCGTAGTGTTTGGTCACAGTGGCTAGGCAGGCAGCACCGCAGTCTTCTTCAGAGTGTTGGAGTACGCTGTGGTATTTCATCGGTGAATCCTGAGTTCTCAAAGTAGTAGGGGCAAGACCTGCTTGCCCCTACGGACTGGGAAAGAGAATTTAGAGGAGCTCGGATAAAGGCGAGAGAGTTTTTTTGAGGTTCTAGCTGTTCATCCGAATACCTCTACATACTGGCCCCTAGTTTGGTCACCCCATCAGGCAGGGCCTACCTTAAAAGATGAGGTCTTATTGTTCATGAAGCCGCCTACAAATCGCACTCCCTGGTTTGCCCGAACTGTGAAGGTCTCGCGTTTCCCTTTAAAGTTTGGCCGATCAAATAGAGTCACTTTAAACAGTGACCGACTACCATCATAGAGCTTAAAAGATGAGAGCTGATTGTTAATCGATCCGCCTACCCGACGTACGTTTAAGCGGTTGCCATACTTACCAAAGTCCTTCTTAAACCCCCGAAAATTGGCATGCTGATAGGCTACTAGTGCAGCGCGGCAGAAATACTTGAGCAGCTGCTGATAATGGTAAAATAGAAGGATGAACTGCTTACCTACTCGATGCTCAGCTTACCCTATTGTACTCTTCACAACTTGTGCTATGCCTGAC
>NZ_JAAHHM010000155.1:0-13633 GCF_010692445.1 Moorena sp. SIO3E8
GGAATCGGGAATCGGGAATCGGGAATCGGGAATCTGGAATCGGGAATCGGGAATCGGAAATCGGGAATCGGGAATCGGGAATCGGGAATCGGGAATCGGGAATCGGGAATCGGGAATCGGGAATCGGGAATCGGGAATCGGGAATCGGGAACAGAGGGGAAATTTTAAAATGGAATCCCGTAGGGTTTATTTCAGAACATCGCGTTTTTTTGAGGAGTAATTTTATCGAGATCCACGGAAACATGAAATCGAAAAAAAATGGAAATATATCCGAAAAAAAAATATACTAATCGTCAATGAATTGTGATAATTTTTTTCCCGACTCCCGACTCCCGACTCCCGACTCCCGACTCCCGACTCCCGACTCCCTACTCCCTACTCCCTAAAACCTAAGACGAAGTAGCTAATCCAATTGATCAATGGGATAAACAATTATCACAGCGATCGCATCTAAAGCCAACCGCTTCTTGAGTAAAACCAAATGCCTGTAGTAAAAATTGCCAACGACACTGGCGAGTTTTCAGGTATTGATTCATCTGAGACTGGGCTTGCTGTTGGATAGTACTAACCTGTGCTAGGGAGGAAGATTTTCGAGACCGGTGTTGTCGGTAATGGAATGGATCAATCCATTCTAGTTGACCAGCACTATCGAGGAGTGCTAAAGCTATGGCACCATTGGGAAACTCTTTGGCTACTTTGGCTACTTCTCCCTGGGCTGGTAATTGCTTTGCTAACTGTTGAGCTTGTTGGTATTGCGATCGCATTTGATGGGCAAAAAATTCTTGTCGTTGCTTATCCTCTGGATTGAACCATCCCGTTGGTTCACTGACTAAGGTCAAAGCATCCGCTGGTTTACCATCCCTGCCCCCACGACCTACTTCCTGAATATATTCCGATAAGAGTAAAGGTGCTTGGAAATGCACCACCCAGCGTACATCTGGCTTATTAATCCCCATACCAAAGGCACAGGTACATACCACAAATTGGGTCTCACCACTAATCCAGCTGGCTTCAATTTTCCGACGCTCCTGAGCACCCAAGCCAGCGTGGTAAGCTGCGGTGGAATACCCCAAGGAAGTAAACCATTGCGCTAACACTTCACTATCTTTTCGGGAACGGACATAGACTAACCCAGCTTGTTTAGGTCTGGCTTTAATATAGTTCAATACTCGTTGGCGACGTCCTTTGGGAGTCCAGACGGTTTGGACCTGGAGGTTAAGATTCTCTCGATAGGGGCTAATTAAAAATGTTTGGGGTTGTCGCAGTTGCAAGACTTTGCGGATGGTTTGTTGAGCCTTGGGGTCAGCGGTAGCAGTAAAGGATGCGATCGCAATTTTTGTTCCCTTGGGCTTACACTTAAGCAGTGCTGGTCTTACTGCACCCAAACGGCGATAAGCAGGTCTAAAGGTATCACCCCATTGAACCAAACAATGGGCTTCATCTAAAATCAATCCATTAATCTGAAGCTGTGGCTGACACAATCGTTTCCACACTGCTGCACTGAGTAGGGTTTCTGGGGATAAGTAGAGCAATCGCAGTTGCTGCTTTTCTAGAGCTTGAAGGGTTTGTTGCCGTTGGTAGCGAGGTAATTCACTATGTAACAGAGCAGCAGGTAATTTGCGATCGCGCAATTCCTGCACCTGATTTTCCATCAATGCTACCAGTGGAGAAATCACTAATGTTAATCCAGTTTGTAGTAAAGCTGGTAGTTGAAAACAAATCGACTTACCACCACCAGTAGGCAAAACAATTAAAGCATCCCGTTGTTCTAAAATCATCCGAATAATCTCACCTTGGGGAGGTCGAAAATCCTCGTAGCCCCAGAATCGTTTCAAGGCTGCACGAACATCATCCCATTGATGATTACTGGATTGATTAGTATTAGTATTATTACTAGTATTTTGAACAATCATCCTGCTTTTCTTCCGTTGATTCCTTTTAAGCTTAGAGAAATGCTGACCGGTTATACACCAGAATATCAACGGATTTTGCTAGGATGATTACTGAAACGATGTCCGTAAAATTTCTTAGTAAAGACATTGACTAACCACTCTAGCTCATAAACTGCGAAAACCATGAGATTCATTAGTCCCAAAACTGACTTTGCTTTCAAGAAAATCTTTGGCTCAGATCAAAGTAAGGATATTCTGATTTCCTTCCTCAATGCCATGATCTACTCCGGGGAGTCGGTAATCCAGGATTTAGAAATCCTTGACCCCTATAGTGCCGGGGATGTAGTGGAGTTAGAAGACACTTATGTGGATGTTTATCTCGATGTTAAGGCAGTATTAGAGGATCGAACAACTGTGCTGATTGAAATGCAAATCTGGAATGTGGAGGCTTTCGAGAAGCGAGTGGTCTATAACTTGTGCAAAACCTATGGGAATCAACTAAAGTCGGGACAGGGATATTTCGATCTCAATCCAGTCATTGCGTTAACCATCACGGATTTTAAGTTATTCCCATCAACCGAAAAAGTAATTAGCTGTTTTTACTTTCAAGAAAAAGAAGAGCACTTGCCTTATCAGGAAAATGAATTAGCGATGGTGTTTGTGGAACTTCCCAAATTCACTAAGCAGCTGGAAGAGTTAGAAAGTGTGATAGATAAGTGGATATATTTTATCAAAGAAGCACCCAGCTTAGAAATTATTCCTGACAATCTCAGGGAAATCCCACAGCTAGAAAAAGCCTTAACTATAGCGAATCAAGCGGGGTTGAGTGTGTCAGAATTGGAAAAACTCCGCAAGCAGGAGATGGTCTTGGAGGACACGCGAGGTGCATTGAGTCTAGCTCAACGGGAAGGAATAGAACAGGGAATAATACAGGGAATAGAACAGGGAATAATACAGGGAATAGAACAGGGAATAATACAGGGACGAGTACAAGGGGAAAAAAGGGTAATATTGCGACAGCTTGAGCGCCGTTTTGGCAAACTAAGCAGTAATATCATGGCATTAATCGAAGCTTTGACGAATCAAGACCTAGACCGTTTATCAGAAGCCATCTGGGATTTCCAGACCAGGGAAGACTTACTCAACTGGCTCCAACAGAACTCTAATTAAAAGCTAGTAATGTATCATAACTTGACTCAATAAACAAGATCCAGGTGCGATCAATTTTCTAGTTCAGATTCACTACACTATCTGAGATAGTGTTAACTTTGAACAATTTGCCTTGGCTTACGATAATATCTGTGTCTTGATGCAGTCGCTCATGGGGGAAACCCCCAAGACCGCGCTGCATCGCTAAATACTTAGCCGAAGAATACCCATCGGAGTTTTTTCATTGGCTATTGGGTGAAGAACCTCGCGATATTCAGGTACTTAAAACCGAATTAAGTGCTGAACCAATTCACGCTGATGCTCTGAGTCTACTGCAAAGTACTAACCAAATTCTGCACCTAGAATTTCAAACCCTACCCCAATCCCAGCCACCACTACCATTTCGGATGTTAGACTACTGGGTCAGACTACAACGTAAATACCGATGTCCCATTGACCAGGTCGTGATTTTCCTAAAATCTACGACCTCAGATCTGGTATTTACTAACGAG
This sequence comes from Moorena sp. SIO3E8, assembly GCF_010692445.1. NCBI lineage: Bacteria > Bacillati > Cyanobacteriota > Cyanophyceae > Coleofasciculales > Coleofasciculaceae > Moorena > Moorena sp. SIO3E8. Next base: position 3,554 of record NZ_JAAHHM010000155.1, read on the forward strand.
TTTAGGCATACTAACACCTGGCACCGTTATCGAGTAATTCGCTTGTGGGAGCAAGACCCTCAACCGCTGTTAGCCAATCGAGCGCTGTTACCCTTGGCAACTTTAGCTAGGAGTAATAGCCCTAATCGATTGTTAGAGCAAGTGGTTGCCCAAGTGGATAAAATTGAAGAAAAACCATTACGGGGAAACCTAGCAGCTTGTGTGGATGTACTGGCTGGTTTACGGTTTGATCAAGGTTTAGTTCGTCGATTATTGAGGGAGGAAATTATGGAAGAATCAGTCACCTATCAAGATATTATCCAAAAGGGAGTCCAAAAGGGACTCCAGCAGGGAATCGACCGAGGAAAGCAGGAGGAAGCCCTATTGCTTGTGATACGTCAGCTAACCCTGAGGTTAGGTTTACTTGACCCTGTGCTCCAACAGCAGATTGAGGGATTATCGATTACTCGATTGGAGGAATTGAGTGAAGCGTTGTTGGATTTTAAGACCGCAACGGATTTAGGGGTTTGGTTGGAGCACAGCTGACATTGAACTGTTAGTTTTCACCAGGATTTTTGGTGGGAAGATGATTTTGAAAAGACCTGATATAATCAGGTCTTTTTTAGATCTTATCTCAATCAGAATTGCTCGGGTAGCATAACTTGACTCAATAAACAAGATCCAGGTGCGATCAATTTTCTAGTTCAGATTCACTACACTATCTGAGATAGTGTTAACTTTGAACAATTTGCCTTGGCTTACGATAATATTTGTAAATACTTAGCCGAAGAATACCCATCGGAGTTTTTTCATTGGCTATTGGGTGAAGAACCTCGCGATATTCAGGTACTTAAAACCGAATTAAGTTCTGAACCAATTCAAGCTGATGCTCTGAGTCTACTCCAAAGTACTAACCAAATTCTGCACATAGAATTTCAAACCCTACCCCAATCCGAGCCACCACTACCATTTCGGATGTTAGACTATTGGGTCAGATTACAACGTAAATACCGATGTCCCATTGACCAGGTCGTGATTTTCCTAAAATCTACGACCTCACAGATGGTATTTACTAATGAGTTTAGGGATACTAACACCTGGCATCGTTATCGAGTAATTCGTCTGTGGGAGCAAGACCCTCAACCACTGTTAGCCAATCGAGCTCTGTTACCCTTGGCAACTCTAGCTAGGAGTAATAGCCCGAATCGATTGTTAGAGCAAGTGGTTGCCCAAGTGGATAAAATTGAAGAAAAACCATTACGGGGAAACCTAGCGGCCTGTGTGGATGTACTGGCTGGTTTACGGTTTGACAAAGATTTAGTCCGTCGATTGTTATTAGAGGAAGTTATGGAAGAATCAGTCACCTATCAAGATATTATCCAAAAGGGAGTCCAAAAAGGACTCCAGCAGGGACTCCAGCAGGGACTCGACCGAGGAAAGCAGGAGGAAGCGGTATTAATTGTGATCCGTCAACTAACCCTGAGGTTAGGTTTACTTGACCCTGTGCTCCAACAACAGATTGAGGGATTATCGATTACTCGATTAGAGGAATTGAGTGAAGCGTTGTTGGATTTTAATACCGCAACGGATTTAGCAGTTTGGTTGGAGAAATAAATCCCAATTTTTGAATGAAGAATGAAGAATTAAGAATTATAGATTCTACATTTTGCATTCTTCATTCTACATTCTTCATTCTGACAGACAACCTTGGCCAAAAGGCCACGCTACGCAAACAACCTCAGAACCTTGATAGATTAGGATTGCTCAAGAGGAATTCCGATTCAAACCACAGGAGTTATAACATGGCCGGAAAGCAAATCTTAATGCTCGTAGGTGACTTTGTAGAAGACTACGAAGTGATGGTTCCCTTCCAAGGGTTGCAGATGGTAGGACATACCGTTGATGCTGTCTGTCCTGACAAAAAAGCTGGGGACATTGTTCGCACAGCGGTTCATGACTTTGAAGGAGACCAGACTTACACTGAGAAGCCTGGTCACAACTTCACCCTCAATGCCACCTTTGATGGGATCAATCCTGAAGATTATGACGCCCTAGTGATTCCAGGGGGGCGAGCACCAGAATATATTCGCCTGAATCAAGATGTGATCAAAATCGTGCAGCACTTTGCCCAAGCCAACAAACCAATCGCAGCAATTTGTCATGGTGCTCAATTGTTGGCAGCAGCAGATGTAATCCAAGGTAAAAAATGTTCCGCTTATCCAGCCTGTGGTCCCGATGTTACCCGTGCTGGTGGAACCTATGCTGACATTCCAGTAGATGAAGCAATAGTAGACGGTAATTTAGTAACAGCTCCCGCTTGGCCTGCTCATCCCCGGTGGCTAGCAGAATTTCTCAAAGTTTTGGGTACTCGCATCGAGCATTCATAGCAGTTTTCAATGGGGTAAGGTATAAATTCCTGGGTTTTAGGGAGTAGGGAGCAGGGAGTAGGGAGCAGGGAGCAACTTTGAGATCAGTGCTGAACTATACCTTGTAAAGGTTAAGACATATTTCTGTTCCCTAACCCCCCTTACTAAGGGGGGTTAGGGGGGATTCCTGTTCCCTTGAAACCAAAAACTATGTCCTAAACTATACTTCTGTTGTTAATATTGCGGTACTGATGAATCAATTTCCTGACTCCAGGCGGTAATACCCCCTTTAACATTAATCCCTTCAATACCAGCCTCTTTCAAAATTCCCAAGGCTTTAGCTGAGCGACCTCCCTTCTTACAATGGGCAATCAAGCGATGACCATTAACCAGCTCCTTGACTTTTTCTACACCAGAACCCTGTTCAATATCCGGTAATGGCACTAGAACTGAGCCAGAAATCTTAGCAATGTCATACTCATGGGGATTGCGGACATCAATCAAAACAAAATCATCCGCACCACTATCGATGAGTTCCTTGAGCTCCTGGACATTCATCTCTTTGATATCCATCTGGCGTTTGGCTTCCTCTTCTTTAGCTTGGGGAATGCCACAGAATTGTTGATAGTCAATCAACTTCTCAATCACCGGTCGTTCTGGATTGAGTCCCAGTTTCAATTCCCGGAAGGTCATATTTAAAGAGTTGTACAGCAACAAACGTCCACTGAGGGTATCCCCCTGGCCTAAAATAATTTTGACCGTTTCCGTTGCTTGAATCACGCCAATAATTCCTGGCAGAATGCCCAAAACCCCTCCTTCTGCACAGGAAGGTACCATTCCTGGTGGTGGGGGCTCAGGGAACAAGTCGCGGTAGTTGGGACCACCTTCGTAATTAAACACTGTCGCCTGTCCCTCAAACCGGAAAATAGAGCCATACACATTTGGCTTATTCAGAAGTACACAGGCATCATTGACTAGGTAACGGGTGGGAAAGTTGTCCGTACCATCAACGATAATATCATAGGGTGCCATGATTTCCAAGGCATTCTCGGAATTCAGCAGGGTTTCGTAGAGGTCTACCTGACAGTGAGGGTTGATTTCTAGAATCCGCTCTTTGGCCGACTGAATTTTGGGTTTACCTACCCACGACGTCCCGTGAATTACCTGACGTTGAAGGTTAGAACTATCTACAACATCGAAATCTACTAGACCTAGGTTTCCAATTCCAGCAGCAGCAAGATAGAGCAATAGGGGTGAACCTAATCCACCACTACCTACACATAGGACACTGGCAGCTTTGAGGCGTTTTTGTCCATCTAACCCAACTTCGGGCAAAATCAGGTGTCGGGAGTAACGTTCGTATTCGTCTTTACTTAATTGGATTTCATCTAGATTGGGATTTAACATGGCATGTTGGGTTTGAAGCGGTAAGACTCAGGACTTAACCTTTGATAATGATAGTTTCTTCTGGCTGGAACTGGTGGTGTTCATCCAGGCTCCAACTTCTGAAGTCACAGGCTTTACCTTCCTCAACGGCAACAATAATATACGAGTATTGCTGCCAAGCGATCGCACGATCAAATTCTGAAGGTACCGCTGGGTGATCCGGATGAGAATGATAGATCCCGATTATATCCAGATTGCGATCGCGTGCGTCTTTTTGTGCCCGCAGTAGCACCTCAGGTGCAATGCTAAATCGGCGCTGTCTGCTATAATCTCCCTGAGGTTTGCCCTCAACCGTAGCATAGGCATCAGCTGCTTCACTATCCCAGTTGTTCGGTGTGGGTAATACTTCAACCAGAGTTTTCACCTCACCCCGGTGCTTACCCAATAGTAAACCGCAGCACTCTTCAGGATAGGTGCTCTCTGCGTGGTTTTGAATTGCCAGTTGATGCTCAGTGTCCAGTTTTAAGCCCATACCGATTTAACTATCACCATGTCTTGATGCAACTCTTTTTTGTTCACAGTTGAGTGTATATTACCGTCAACTGTCAACCGTTAACCAAAAATTATCAATTATCAAATTATCAATTATAATATCACTTGTAATAAGCGCGTTTGTATTTGAGTTGTGAACATAGGATTGATCGAAAAAGGGAACAGGGAACAGGGAACAGGGAACAGTAGTCAAGAGCTTGGAATAGTTTTTGGTTTTATCAAAAATCAGCAAGATTCTTCATGATATCTGTAGAAATGCTATAGGTAAAATATTGTCGGTTGTAATACGTATTAGTCTTCGGGGTTGGTCAAATTTAAATTAACAAGTCTCAAGTCACCAGTCTCAATCGTCAACTTTCAATTAACAAGTCGTTAAGGCACCAGGGTTTGATATGACTCCTAACCGCACTATAACAGCAAACAACGAAGAATATCGATTTTTTTTTCATGAGAATGCTGCCAATATTTTTAAACACCATGACCTGGAAGTAATAGAGTCATTGCAACGTCGAAAAATTTCGATTAGCAACATTATACCATTGGAACAGGTTTACAAGATATCTGTAAAAATCGGTAAAAATATTCCCTTTAAGTCAGTCAAAAAATTAGCCTTACAACAAATGGAGGCAGTAGGGGAATTTCTCCAATATTTTCAAATAAGCATCCTCGGTCAACCCACCAGTATCTTCCAACTCCATGAGATTGAAATTAAAATAGATAAAATTTTTACCCCTGGCTTAACCTATGAGGCCGGGAAACTACTAATCTCTATTCCTGACTCTTCCTTACCGTTTCAGTCCCGTTACCTTAGCGATCAGGAGCTGAAAAATCAATGGAATAAGGGTAATCATCTCTCTAAAAAGTCTCTGTCTCGTAAAGCTTGGTGGTTATTAAATCCAATCGGGGAATTTCGGACTAACCTCAGAACAGTGCTATGGCAAGCTGCCCAAAAGCAAATTTTAGGTATTGACAAACTATTACTTAAGTTTGGCTTAATTGATAGATATGATAGAAGTGAGCAAAGCAGTGATCAACCTAGCTTACTGTTCAACCAGAATACGCCACCACAAGACCAGGGGTTCAGAGAAGGTGCGATCGCATTGATCAAAAACTCTGTGAATGAAGAGAAGCTGGGAATAGACTTAGAAGTAGTACTTAAGGATCAAGATGAGGCTACCTTAGGGAAGCTGCTGGGATTATTTAGGCAAAACTTGGCAGACGCCGGTCAAATAGAAGAACTGATTGAAGCTGGTGCTTTAACCCTACAACAAGCCGTTTTCCATGAACAATCTGAAATTGATATTAAGATGTTTGGGTTTGTGAATGTCGGTAATTATCATCGCATTGATGTATCGCTGAATCTAAGTGCTGGTTACTTGAAAAAATATGTTGAATTGATTCCCAGAAAGGCTGTAATCAAAGCAATTCAATTTGGATTTGTTAACGTCTATACTATAGATGATATTACAGTAAATCCTAACTTTCATGGAGCAATTAAGCTCTATTGGGAAACCGCTGCTCTGGAAAAATCACTGCAAGAATTAAGTCTAGTTAATCTATCAGAGCAGTCAAGTCAGTAAACTTAAGCGGTCAGCATTCAGCGGTCAGCGGTCAGCGGTCAGCGGTCAGCTTCGTGGCACAGGCTTCCAGCCTGTGACTTCACTAAGATTAAACAAATGGTTAGCTGTTTTATTCAAAAGCACCTCAAGTAGCCTGGGTGGCACAGGCTTCTAGCCTGTGAAGTAGCGCATTAGCTGATAGCTGATAGCTTAAGTCATTACTCAATAGTCATAAGGGTAGTCAACACTCAAAAGTCATCAATCCCTTGTTAATTGACAATTGGCTATACTAATCCGTGTAGGAATTGTGAGAATTTTTGTTCCCTTTTCCCTACTCCCTGTTCCCTGTTCCCTGTTCCCTTTGGTATAGTAACCATTGACAATTAACAAGCAATTTTCTGCTTGCAATTATGGCCACTAGCAATCAATTGGAGTCGTTACTCCTACAACTCGATGATCGCAGCTACAAATCCTACAGAGATATCAAGGGTAGCTATCAGTTTCCAGATTTCACTCTAGTCATTGACAGGGTTCAGGGAGACCCCTTTGCCTCTCCTAGCCAAGTGCGCGTTTACTTACCCCAGTCAGTGGCTGGTTTCCCCAGTGAGCTGTATCGCACTGACAGCCGAGCCATCGCCCTAGAGGATTATCTAACTCGCTCATTTGATTGGGTAGCTCGGGAAATGAGCTGTCGGCGGGGTACCGGGAATAGTGGCTTGATTGCCATTACCCGTGTCGGGCAATCAGTACTGGAGCGCACCTCCGCTTTGGTGAGTGATGAAGGGGTAGAAATCCGGTTTGTGGTAGGATTACCAGCTCGTGGTCGTCGGATTTCTGGGCGTCAGGCCGCAGAAATGCTATGCCAAGATATCCCTGATATTATAGACCAATCCATTAAGTATGAAGTCCTCGATCCAGCTGCTATTAAGCATCATGTAGAAACAGTGGAAGATGCCGATTGGCTGCGTCAACAGCTGGCAAGCCGTGAATTAGTTGCTTTTATTCCTAACGGTGCCATTTTGCCACGGTCGAGTGGGGTGGATGACAAACCATTACAAGAGGATGCGATCGCATTTCAATCTCCCCAGACACTTCAAGTAGCATTCACTTGTCCCAATCGAGGATTAATTACCGGTATGGGAATCCCAGAAGGGATCACCTTGATTGTAGGAGGTGGCTATCATGGCAAATCCACAGTGCTCAAAGCCATTGAATTAGGAGTTTACAATCATATTCCTGGAGATGGACGGGAATTAGTAGTCACCAATCCCACCGCTGTCAAGATTCGTGCTGAAGATGGTCGGGGGATTTCTGGTGTAGATATTTCCCCATTTATTAATCAATTACCTCAAGGTCGCTCTACTGAAAAATTTTCCACCACCAATGCTAGTGGTAGCACCTCCCAGGCCGCAAATATTATCGAAGCACTTGAGGCCGGTACCAAGTTACTGTTGGTAGACGAAGACACAGCAGCAACTAACTTTATGATTCGCGATCGCCGTATGCAGGAGCTGATTGCTAAAGATAAAGAACCGATTACACCATTTATTGATAAAGTCCAACAGCTCTATACCGAGTATGGTGTTTCTACTATATTAGTCATGGGAGGCAGTGGAGATTACTTTGATGTAGCCGATACCGTCATTGCCATGGAAAACTTCCAACCCCAGGATGTCACCGAAAAGGCTCAGTTAATTGCCGAAAAATACTTTACCGAACGCACCGCTGAAGGCGGGAAACACTTTGGCACTATTACCCCACGGGTACCATTAGCCGATGGGATTGACCCCAGTCGTGGACGCAAAGCCGTAAAATTGAAAGTCCGAGATGTAGATGAAGTAGGGTTTGGCACAGAAAATATTGATTTATCTGCTGTTGAGCAGATTGTAGAAGTAGGTCAGTTAAGAGGAATTTCCAAAGCTCTTGTTTATGCTAAAGAGAAGTATATCGATGAACGATTGACCCTATCCGAAATTTTGGATCTGGTTATGAAAGATATTGAAGAAGAAGGATTGGATGTACTAACGTTCCTTCCTGAAGGGGATTTAGTCCAATTCCGCCCCTTGGAATTAGCAGCAGCGCTGAATCGATTGCGAACCCTGTCAGTGCTTTGAGGGTAATCGGGATCAACAGTGCTTTTAAAATTATCAATTATCAATTCTTGAAATAATGAAAATAGAAGACTATTTTGATTTTATTGCTCCTGATGATATTCGCATCAAAGGAACGCGAGTGGGCATTGAAAATGTGCTGTATGAGTACATTTATCGTAATCGTACTCCAGAAGAAATTCTTAACTGTTTTTACACCATTACCTTGGATCAAGTTTATGCCACAATTCTTTACTACTTAAACAACAAAGAAGTTGTCAGCCAATATATTTCTGACTGGCTGGAATGGAGTCATCAGCAACACAAAGCTCAAGAACTCAACCCTCCTCCAGGCATAGTTAGATTACGAAAATTAAAAGCGGAACAAGAAGCCAAGAATAAAACCTATGAGTCTGAATTATCTGCTGGATGAAAATGTAAATCCAGTCTATCAGATTCAACTACGTCGGCAAGCACCTGATTTAGTTGTTAGAGCTGTTGGAGATCCAGCCACTCCACCAAAAGGTACACAAGACCCAGAAATTCTATGCTGGTGTGAGGACTATGACTTTGTATTGGTAACCAATAACCGCAAGTCAATGCCTGTACACTTAGCAGATCACCTAACTGAAGGTAGACATGTACCAGGAATTTTTATTCTAAGTCCAAAGTTGAATATCGGTGAAACTATTCAACAGCTAATCTTTATAGCTGAGGCATCATTTGAAAATGAATACCAAGACCAAATTGTTCATTTGACAATGATATAAACTGATTAGATAGCGTGGGTTGATTAAGATAACGTTTTGCACCCTAGCCCCCTAAAATTAATGCAAGATCACAGTACCATGGCTTAAGCGCAATCATCCCATCATGCCCATACGTCAAACCTTAGACTTACCAGACATCCAACTGTCTTACCTAGAATGGAACCAAGGCCAAACTCCCTTGTTACTCTTACATGGCTTAGCGGACCATGGCCTAGTGTGGTCTAGCCTAGGGGATTACCTTGCCCCAAACTATCATATCGTTGCTCCAGATCTGCGCGGTCATGGGGAAAGTAGCAAGCCGGATCAAGGCTATACCTTTGATGATCACATCGCCGATTTAGAAGCGTTAATGGATCACCTAGCATGGTCTAGTGCTCATATCCTCGGTCACTCCTGGACTGGTAAATTAGTTCCAATCTGGGCTAAGCAAAATCCATCCCGATTGCGCAGCCTAATTTTGGTGGATCCCTTTTTCATCGGCAAAATTCCGATGTGGTTTAAGGTTCTGTTTCCCCTACTCTTCCGTGTGTTGCCTTTTGTAAAAGCTATGGGCCCCTTTGTCAGTTATGAGCAAGCGGAAGCACAAGCTAAACAATTAAAACAATACCGGGGTTGGAGTCCCTTTCAGCAAAATGTCTTTCAAGTCAGCATTGAACCTAAACCTGATGGCAGTTGGGGCAGTAAATTTGTGGTTCAGGCCAGAAATGAGATTTTTGAAGACGTGATGCGCGTGGCAGGACTCACGGAAATCATTGATATTCCTACGGTATTGATAGTACCAGAAAAGGGTCTTAATCGCTCGGATGGGCAGCTAAAACCTTATAAAACTTATCTAAAAAATTTAACTATTCGTCAAGTTCCTGGCAATCATTGGCCATTTTTAGTAGAGCCGGAAGAGTTTAATCGGGCTGTAGAGGTATTTTTGGAAGAGCAACAGCAAAAGCCATCTGAGTGTGAGGGATGACTTGTTGCTCTGATCTTTTTGCTCTGATGGTTCAGGATTAGACCATTAAATTTTATTACCCCCACTCCCTACTCCCTACTCCCTACTCCCTAGGAAAAAGTAATTCACCCAATTTAGCTGGTATAATTAAGTAGTACCAAGGGGATTAATAAAGGAGAGTCATGAGCCTTTTAGGAAACATTATCTGGTTAATCTTTGGTGGTTTAGTTGTTGGTGCCGGTTACATTATCGGTGGATTAGCGATGCAGCGCGGTCTTGGGGTTTCCCCCAAGACCGCGCTGCATCGCTTATTAGGATTTAATTTCATTAATTCGGTTACTAATTTTAGACAAACATCCTTAAAATTCATCCAGGTTTGACCATACAAACCAACGTAAAAACTGCTATGCCTCCGCTCCCTACGTCCAGATTCTT
>NZ_JAAHHM010000156.1:0-13596 GCF_010692445.1 Moorena sp. SIO3E8
GTTAGGCATAGCCTAGTTGTGAAGAGTGTAATCGGATGAGCTGAGCATCGAGTGGGTCAGCGGTTCATCCTTCTGTTTCACCATTATCCGCAGCTGCTCAAGCATTTCTACCGCGCTGCACTAGTAAAGAAGGTAGAAGTCGTGGCTGGGAAGTCAGGCATACCGATCATCAAAGTCAACCCTAAGCATACATCTGTTGAATGCCCGAAATGCCATCACATCAGTGCAGACAATAGACATGGGGAAAAGTTCCTCTGTACTGAATGCGGATATCACGATGATGCTGATGTGAACGGTGGTGTAAACATTAGGAACAGGGGTTTAAAACAACTGGGTATTGACCCCATCCAGCTACCCTCGGTGCGAGGGAAAGTTACGCCCATGGAAATAACAGCCACTTAGGTTGTGCCTGGGAATCCCCATCCCTCGTGATTAGTGGGGAGGTTCAACTGCCCCCAATCTCCCCATCTCCCCATTTCCCCATCTCCCCATCTCCCCATCTCCCCATTAACTAACCAGGTGACTCAATTGCGGTGGTTGTTACTGTAGGTGACTCTAGTACCAGCCCACTGAAGCTTATTCCTTAAGGTCTGGTAATAGGAATACTGTTCCCTTAGGATAATGAACTTAGCCTGACAATCTGCTCTACGCACGTCCACCCGTTGTCCAGGCCAAATAGAGGTTGCCAGCACACCATCCATCCAGAGTTTAGTGTTTAGCTCATAATCCCCCAAGGGCCAGATACTGACAACAGAGCCAGAGGGGAGCACGAAAGGACGACTGGAAAGGCTCATCGGACAAATCGGTGCCACTGCGATCGCTTCGAGGGAGTCGTGCAAAATTGGACCATTCGCAGAAACAGTATAGCCAGTGGAACCAGTGGGAGTGCCAACAATTAGTCCATCCCCTTGGTATTGATCGACTATTTCTCCATCAATTTCCATTTCCAAAATTGAGGTAATCATCCGATCGGCAGAGGCAGGTTTGACACACATTTCATTGAGTGCGAAAAAGCGATCGCTAACTGGTGTAATGTCAGTGCGGTTTCCCCCAAACACAGCTCCCTGTAACATCATCCGCCGCTGAACTGCATAGCGGTCTTCTAATAGTCGGTCCCAAACTTGCTCAGTGTCTTTAAATTCTTCGATGGGTTCGGTCAGAAATCCCAGATGACCTCCAACATTTACGGCCAAAATTGGTATGCCTTCCGGAGCCAGATGTCTTGCGGCTGCCAATACTGTTCCATCCCCCCCCAGAACCACTGCCAAATCAATGGCTTCGGTGGCAGAAGCTAAAAAAACTGGGTAGGGATTATCTTTCGCGCCACTTGGTCCGATCAGAACCCTGCACTGGCGTGCTTCCAACTCCCGAGCGCATTTTTCTGCGCAACGTTTTCCTTGAGAGTCTCCAGCTTTGTGAATAATAATGACTTGCTTTAGCTGCACGTTACTGTTCTGGCTTACCCCTAGTGTTCACTGTTATTCTAGAGTGTTGGCTTAAGCATTACCTGATCTTTGCGGGGAAATTGGGTAAATCATTCAATTGTTAAATAAATTTAATTCTCAAAAAAGCCTTTTCTTGATCAAGAAGACTACTAACTTGGGCTAACTATAACTAGAGACTGGGTCAAACAGGCTTAGTTAATAGGAGATTAACCCATGACAAACGAAGAATTTGATACCTTAGTCAAGAAACTCGAAGATTATGCCCAACGATATCCCGATAATTATAAGCTGCGTGTAGGACTTCTAGCTGCACTGGGTTATGCCTACATTTTTCTGGTCTTGGCAGGATTGTTAGGAGTCCTCGGACTAGTAGTACTGTTGATTTACTACAGTGGTCGGATCAATCGTGGCATGGTTCAACTGATCATTGTTTTGCTGGTGCCAGCCTGGATGATTATGCGATCGCTATGGGTGAGTTTTCCACCACCCCAAGGATTAAAACTACAGCGCCAGCAAGTGCCAAAGCTGTTTGCCTTGATTGATGAGTTGACCAAAGCTCTAAAAGCTCCTTCCTTTCACCATGTTCTCCTGACCAGCGAATTTAATGCAGCAGTAGTCCAGATTCCTCGTCTGGGCTTACTGGGATGGCAAGAAAACTACTTAATTTTAGGACTACCTTTACTCCAAGCCCTTTCTCCTAGACAATTTCGAGCGGTCCTTGCCCATGAATTGGGACATTTATCCGGCAAGCACAGTTCCTTTGCAGCCTGGATTTATCGACTGCGTCAAACTTGGGAGCAGATTTGGCAACAATTGGAAAAAAGTCAACATGCTGGAGCAACAGTACTGTTTCATGGCTTTTTTAATTGGTATTCCCCCTTTTTCAATGCCTATTCTTTCGTACTTGCCCGTGCTAATGAATACGAAGCTGACCGCTGTGCTGCCGAGTTAGCAGGTAGTCAACACGTTGCGGAAGCGCTGCTGAGTGTTCAGGTCAAAGCTCAGTACTTGGAACAATCTTTCTGGAATGACATTTATCAGAAAGCCCAGCATCAACCCAATCCTCCACAAACCCCTTTGCAAGATTTAGCTAAGGCATTGTCGAGTCCCATTGAACCCAATCAGCAACAACAGTGGATTAGGTCAGCGTTGATGTCTCAAACCCATCATGCCGATACCCATCCTTGTCTGTTGGAACGGCTAAAAGCCTTGAAATATCCCTTCAACCCACCGCCTAGCTTACCCATACTCGTGAAAGTAACAGCGGCTGAAGAGTTTTTGGGTAAAGCGTTACTACCCCTTACTCAAGAGTTGGAGCGTCAATGGCATATTATTATCAATTACCAATGGCGACAAAACTATACCCAGGCTCAGGCGATACGCCAATCCTTGGAAGCTTTAGAGGCAAAAGCTGCCCACTCTCCGCTCACTGTTGAGGAAGCCTGGCATCGGGCTCGTTGGACATTAGATTTAGTTGGCACCCAAGAAGCAATCCCGTTATTAAAATCAGTACTGACCAGGCAAGCTGACCATGTATCCGCCAATTATTTACTAGGGCAAATCTTAATCGCACAAGATAATGAAGCTGGTATCGATTATCTGGAGCAGGCGATGGCACGAGACCCAGATAGTGTTTTGACTGGCACTCAATCAATTTATGGGTTTCTAAGACGCCAAGGACGTGACGCAGAAGCAGACCGATATCGTCAAAGAGCTGCCAAACATCATGAATTAATCACCCTGGCACACGAAGAGCGCTCTGGTTTCAGTCACGGCGATCGCTTTCAACCCCACGGACTATCAGCTGATGTAGAAGCTGCCTTACAACAACAACTTGCTGGTTACCCTGAGATTAAAGAAGCTTATTTAGTGCGCAAAATAGTGCTAATCTTTCCAGACAATCCCTATTACATCCTCGGTGTCAGCCGTCAGCGTCATTTTTTGGAGTCGAATAGCTCTAGTAAAGACCAACAACTGATTGACCGTCTTGCGGATGAATTAGAATGTCCTGGTCAGACCTGGATCACTATTTTGAATAGTACAAATAAATCCTTGAAAAAAGCACTGCGAAAAACGGCAATTTCGCCAATTTATCAGACTCTTGTTAATCAAACGTTAATTACTAATTAATGTTATTATAGCTGTTTTCAATTAGTTGAGGTACAACTTCCTGGGTTTTAGGGAACAGGGAACAGGGAACAGGGAACAGGGAACAGGGAACAGGGAGCAGGGAGTAGGGAGCAGGGAGCAGGAAGCAGGTAAAAAATCATGTGTACCTCATTAGGCTATAAACCGCTAGATGGGAGGCGTGACAGGTGTGGTAAGTGTGGGAAGATGGGGCGATGGAGCGATGGGGCGATGAGTAACTAGCTCTTTTTGACTGCACTGCATCCCGACTCCCGACTCCCGACTCCCGACTCCCGACTCCCGACTCCCTATTCCTTTTAGAGGGAAGCGTAACCAAAGGTGATGTTAAAACGACGACACCAAACTGCTACAGAGCCAAATTCATCAAGGTTCAAGTCGTCAGGAATAGCATAGCGTTGAGCACCACTGAATTTCTGGAGTCGGGCGAGGGTTACATAGTCTTGTGGCCGAATTTTACGAGGTACACTGCTGTTCCGATAAAGGAGTACCTTCACTTCGGGTCCACTACCGGTTTTAAAGGATTGATCAAATTCTAGATAGCGTTTACCATTTTCATTGACAATCTTGGCATTTCCTTGAGTGCGATGCCCTCTATCAACGGTGATAAAGCTTCCTGTGGCGATAGTAGAGGCTATTCGTTGACTGACCAGAGCATTGTTTAAAGACTTCTGTTTAACAACAGTTGTTTCTGCTTGCACAGCAGGAGTTGCTGCTGCCATTAACAATACGGATAAACCACCAACAATTAGACGTTTCATAATACTTCCTCCTAGTAATCAAAAATGAATTGAATCATTGCTTTAGTTGCTTAATTATTAGAATGAACTACCATTCTGAAATCACCCTAACGAATAAATGAAAGTTAGATGAGATTTAGACAAGAAAACTGAAGCACTCATATCAAGTCCGGTTGAATACCCATAATCTAGGGGCGGGGGCGCGGTAAGTGTGGTAAGTGTGGTAAGTATGGGAAGTGTGGGAGATAGGGAGATGGGGGGGATTTTTATTAACGGTAATCATCCTGATATGATATCAGCCCTCAGCTACTTTAGGGTAGGTTAGGGGAAGGGCATTGCGCGGTAACCCACCACCTGGTAGCACGGATTTGTGACCAACAGGTGCGATCGCATCCCTGATCTAACAACTGATTCTATAGTTAACGCCCATGAATCAAAAACGTATCATTGGTCTAACCGGTGGTATCGCTACGGGAAAAACCACCGTATCCAATTACCTGGCTGATACCTACAGGCTACCGATTTTAGATGCGGATATCTATGCCAGAGAAGCGGTACAACCAGATTCACCAATCCTGAAACAGATTTATCAGCGCTACGGTTTACAAGTGCAACACAGTGACGGTACCCTGAACCGCAAAGGCTTGGGAGAGATAATTTTTAGTAACCCAGCTGAGCGACAGTGGTTAGAGGAACAAATCCATCCTTATGTACGCGATCGCTTTCTATCTCAACTCGATACCATAGTGGCTCTTACAGTCATCTTAGTTATCCCTTTACTATTTGAAGCTAAGATGACTGACTTAGTGACAGAAATCTGGGTAGTCAGCTGCTCACCAGAACAACAGCTCAGACGGATCCAGAAACGCGATCGCATCTCTAAAGAACAAGCTCAAGCCCGGATCAACAGCCAACTTCCCCTCCAGCAAAAAATAGCACTTGCTGATCTAGTTTTAGATAACTCCTCTACCAAAGAAGCTCTCATCCAACAAGTATCTACTGCCCTTGCTACCAATCGATATCATCGATAACTATTTAGAATTTAGAATTTAGAATTTAGAATTTAGAATTTAGAATTTAGAATTTAGAACTTAGAATTTAGAATTTATTTCGCCTTTTACATTCTGCCTTCTGCCTTCTGCCTTCTGCCTTCTGCCTTCTGCCTTCTGCCTTCTTCATTCTCCATTCTTCATTCTTCATTCTCCATTCTTCATCATGCCAAACTGATAAGCTAGTTATCCCAAATAAGCTTTCAGAGCTTCTGCTGCCAACTCCGTCATACTTTTCCCTTGGTTAGCAGCAGCTTCCTTAAGACGAGCATGGACTTCTTCGGGAATGCTAATTCGACGGCGATTTTTAGCAGTAGAAGATTTCTTAGCTGAGGATTTCTTACTTGCTAGCTTGGCATCTGGATTAACTATACCGCTACCTAGCTCATAGTTAGCAGAAAATTCCCGAAGGGCATCAAAGCCAATGCGATCGCAAAAATCCCCAAAACTCTCTTCTGGTTTGCGCTCTTCCCGAAACTGCACAAAAATTGGTTCAAAGAAAGATTCCAGCTCACTTTCTGGCATTTTCTGCACATAGGCTTGTGATAACCGAGTTTGGTCTGGTGAAGCTCCCAGCCAAACTTGATAAGCTTTTGGTGCACTACCGACAAATCCCAACTCTGCCATATACGGTCTAGCACAGCCATTGGGACAACCGGTCATTCGGATCACAAAATATTCTTTGTCTAACCCCAATTTGTCCAGCAGTAACCGAATCCGCTCAACCATGCCAGGGAGCGCCCGTTCTGATTCGGTAACCGCTAAACCACAAGTAGGTAAAGCTGGACAAGCCATAGAGTAGCGCACTAACGGTTCAATTCCTTCTGGAGTAACTTGAATACCGTGCTGTTCTAGAATCTGATTCAGTGCTTGCTGGTGGGTCGGGTCAATCTCATAGAGAATAATATTGTGGTTAGCAGTAAGCCGCATCGGTAGGGCAAATTTCTCAGTAATTTCCCGCAGAGCTGTTTTGAGTCGGAAATCCCCTTCATCTTTGACCCGACCATTCTCAATCGATATCCCCAGGAATAGTTTTCCGTCTCCTTGTTCGTTCCAACCCAAATAATCTTCGTACTTAAATGGGGGTAAGGGCTTAAACGGTGCCAGGGTTTTACCGAAGTAGCTTTCTACTTTTTCCCGGAACTTATCGACACCCCAATCATTGATTAGGTACTTCATTCTGGCATGACGGCGGTTTACGCGATCGCCATAATCCCGCTGGGTTGCCACAATTGCCTTAACCAAGTCGTAGATATCGTCTTTCTCTACATAGCAGATGTGGTCAGCTAGACGAGCAAAGGTTTCTTCTTTATTGTGAGTGCGACCCATACCCCCACCAGCCAGAACATTAAATCCCTCCAGTTCTCCCTGGTCGTTAGTGATTACCACCAACCCCACATCTTGGGTATAGATATCAATGGAGTTATCCCCGGGAACCGTTACGGAACACTTAAACTTCCGGGGCATATAGTGTTCCCCATAGATTGGTTCCTCTTTGTCTTGGAAAATAGTACCATTACCATTGCGCTGCCGTGCTGCTTTCACCTCCGGAGCTTCCTCAGCACTAATTACCTTTTCCCCATCCAGCCAAATCTCGTAATAGGCACCGGTTTGAGGGGTAAGTAAGTCAGCAATTCGATCAGCATACTCCCAAGCATACTGATACTCTGGTCGATTTTTATATGGTGCTGGTGCAGCCATAACATTGCGGTTGAGGTCTCCACAAGCACCCAACGTTGACCCCATATTGCGGATAATTGCTGCAATTGTGGCTTTCAAATTCTTTTTGAGAATGCCATGAATCTGAAAACCCTGACGGGTAGTTACTCGTAGGGTATGGTTACCATACTCTTCTGACAACTGCTCGAGAGTCAGATAAAGCTCTGGTGGAATAAATCCTCCAGGATTTCGAGTGCGCAGCATCATCTGATAGTCTTTTTCCTGACCCTTGACCCGGTTATCTCGGTTGTCTTGCTGGTAAGACCCGTGAAACTTAAGAATTTGAATAGCGTCTTCTGTAAAATGAGTGGTATCCTGTAGCAATTCAGTTGCCACCGGCTCACGCAAGAAGTTACTGCGTTCTTTAATTCCTTCAATCTTAGAGGGTTTGCGGGCTTTAGGAGTCTGAGATACAACCATGGGTTCAACGGAGCAAAAAAGATGAATAAGTATAATTCCCGATAAATCGGTCGGGATTACGGTTAATGATTAGATCCTAATACTACCGTTACCGTTGCCCATTGGATCCATAACTTTAGAAATCCTAAAATTTCTCCAAATTCATTCATTGTCGTTCAATGAGATACCGGCAAAGAGGAAAGGAAAGAGTTGAAGGAAGGTTGAAGCTAGTAGATTGGCCAAAGCGAGTAGATGCACAAGAGGATTGTTGTCACCTCAGTTGAAGTATTTGACAGTTAATACTTCATCCTTTATACTTCATCCTTCATGCTTCATCCTTCATGCTTCATCCTTCATCCTTTCCCTTTGACAATAGACATACTAAGTTTAGAAACGATAGCCTGCACCCACTTGAACACTGACAGACTCACCTGAACTATTTTCGTAAGCGTTAAGACCTACCTTAGTATTGCCGTAAACCAAAACATCCTTAGCAATTTGGCTTTCAGCACCCACGCCAAGCACCCAAGCATCTTGATTACCGATGGGTGTATTGTCTCCGTCATCTTCCACAAAAGAGTAACCAACACTAGCAAAAACATTAGTATTTTTAGCTACGCCTAGGTCAAAGGAAACACTAGGAATAATCGCCGTATTGTCATCATTGAAAAGAATATCACCTCTTAGAGAAACTGGCAGCTTTGAAGTTGTTACACGAGTGGTAATATTACCACCAATATTTTGGTCATTCCCTTGTCCATCACTCGTTACACCGGCGGCAAGTCCAACGCCAATGTAGCTAGCATCTGTACCTTTAGCGCGGAGATCCTGTGCTCCTGGATTAGCGGAAGCCATACTATTTCCTAGTAAAACTGGAGCAATTGTTGTAGCAGCCAAAGTAGAAATAGTGACAATAGACTTTAGTAAACCTTGCATTGTTTGTTTCCTCAAATTCGTTTTTTTTGTTCCTTTCTATACAAGTCGTTGGGAATAAACAAAAGGTTCCTGAGGTTCTAAAAAAAAATCTAAATACTTGAAAAGCTTGAAATGACTTGAATCTAGCTAATCCGGATATAACTATAAAAAATCTGGCTTACTTTTTTCTTCCCTAATTAGTTGATACTCTTGAAAAGAGAGTCGGTTTTATCAATTAATTTAATGTCTGTGTTTTGGTAGTGGACTGTTTACCAGGTGTCACAGATTATAAGCATTTAGCTAATGCGCTACGCGCACGCGTGCGCGTTCAGCTATCAGTTATCAGTGATCAGCTATCAGTTATCAGCCATCAGCCATCAGCCATCAGCCATCAGCCATTCCCGTAGCGTGGCCATTCCCGTAGCGTGGCCAACGGCCAAGGCTGACTGCTGAGTGCTGACTGCTGAGTGCTGACTGAAAAGTGCTAACTGCTGAGTGCTGACTGCTTACGTCTAATCTTGTTTGATACCAACCATCCCATATCCAGCAATGTTATATGCAGCAATGGTAGACAGAGGCACCTGGTAAAAATACTGACGTCGGAACTGTTCTTCCTCAATGGCAGCAAAAAATATTGCGTTCGCGCAGCGTGCGCGTAGCGCAATCGCATCATTTTCAGCAACATTCGTCCGATGGGAAGACCACTCTTTTGGATGCCAACTTATTTGTACCCCGCAGTCCTGGTAAGAAACCTCAAAACCAATCGCTGATAGGGCATTCAGTCCTAACTCAACAGTGCGATCGCTTAAATCCAACTTCTCCTGCAATTGCACCAAAGTAGCCCATTGACCCGTGCGACTGAGGAACTTAGCAATTCCTAGCAACGTTTTCCAGGTGTCTTGAGCAGATAGTTGTTGAGGTTGTGGATATGCGATCGCTAATTGTCGTTCTGCCTGTATCGCTCTCCTACACCATACTTGTAACTCATCCCAACTCGTCGGACACTCATAAACCATTAGAGGAGTTAAACCTTGGGGGTTAGGAGGTTGAAGGTTATCTGGTTGAAGGTTATCTGGTTGAAAGTTATCCGGTTGAAGGTTATCTGGTTGAAGGTTATCTGGTTGAAGGTTATCTGGTTGAAGGTTGTCTGGTTGAAGGTTAGTCGGTTGAAGGTTAGTCGGTTGAAGGTTATCTGGTTGAAGGTTAGTCGGTTGAAGGTTAGTCGGTTGTTCGCCTTTGGCGTTCGAGTAGGGTAGGTTATTTGCTTGTTCGCCTTTGGCGTTCGAGTAGGGTAGGTTATTTGCTTGTTCGCCTTTGGCGTTCCGGTAGGGTAGGTTATCTGGTTGTTCGCCTTTGGCGTTCGAGTAGGGTAGGTTATCTGGAAAACCTTTAACCTTCAACTTGCCAACCTTCAACTCTTCGGAACCTTGGCCAAAAGGCCACGCTTTCGGCAAAGCCGACGCTGCGCGAACGCGAACAACCTCAAACCTACCAGCCTGTAACTCTTCTCCCCGCCAATCTAAAATCCAATCCAGCTGATTAGAGACCTGTAAACAAGACTGCAAATAATTTTCTTGGCAAGGTTGCACCGCAACGAGGCGTACTTCTGGACGTTTTTCGTAATTATTATAGTCTAATTCTACAACAGCATTACATCTACCTTTAGGGACTTCATCCTGATAATGTCCCCACCAAATACCAGGAAAACCCATACTCGTGGAGTCATCCCAAATTTCAAATTTAGTTTTAATATACTGTACTTTCCGCCCTCTCAAATCCTTAGAGTTACGATTCCAAACCTGTTCAAACCAACAGTTTTTAATCAGCATTTTTGGCACAGGATTACCCATACCACAAGGTTCCAGGTGTTTCAATTCATCAAATAGTGCTTTGCCCAACTCAGCAACCTTAACCACCAAATCCGCTTCCATGACTGGCCTCATCAAAGCCCCCGTCGTCCCTAGTTTTTGTGCCAACTGCTGGTTAATCGCTTCCGTAAATAAAGGAATATTATCCACTGGCAAACTCAACCCAGCCGCAAAAGGATGACCTCCGAAGCGATGCAACAAATGAGCTTGGGAATTGACTAATTCATAAAGATCAATATTATTAACAGAACGAGCCGAACCCCGTGCTATACTATAGGAGTATTTATCCTCTAAACCTGCTTCTACCAGTTGGCTTTCTCTATCGCTACTTTCTGTACTTAAGGAAACTGTACTTAACAAAATCGTCGGGCGTCCGTATTCCTGAGCAATTTGACCTGCTACTAAGCCTAAAACACCAACTGGCCATTGGGGATCCTCTAACACAATCACATTAGTAGTAGATAGATCAAGTTGGGCAAGTTTATCCTTAACCTGCTTAGTAATATCTTTTTGTAAAGACATGCGGCGGGTATTAGCTAATTCCGTCTCTAAAGCCAGTTGCTCACAACGTTTCTCATCTTTACTAGTCAGTAACTCAACACAAAATGAAGCATCCCCTTGAATCCGACTTACAGCATTAATTCTCGGGCCAAGTCCGAACGAAATATCCGTCGGGCGATCGCCACTGCGTTTACACAACTCTAACAATCGCGCTACACCAGGACGAGAGCGAGTTTTCAGTTGCTGCTTCAGTTGTTCAATTCCCCGTTGTGCCAGATAACGACAATCTCCCGATAATTCCACCAAATCCGCAATTAGACCAATTGCCACCAAATCCAGCAACCCCTCTAACCGTTGTTGGGGAATATTAGGTAAAACCTGATACATCGCTTCCACTAACTTATAGGCTACCGCCACTCCAGACAAATGAAATAAAGGGTGAGTTTCAGCAAAATAGCGGGAATTGATGATAGAAACCACTGGCGGACGGTCATCTGGTAGAGTATGGTGGTCAGTAATAATCACATCTATTCCCAACTGCTGAGCATAATCAATTTCCCTCAGATTCGTGCTGCCAGTATCGCAGGTAACGATAAGTTTCACCCCAGCAGCGTGCAGTTGGTCAATTCCTGGATAATTCAAACCATGGGATTCCGTCAGGCGATTGGGAATGTAGTAACTTAGCTGTTGGTGCTGCCAGAAAAACTGTCCCAGTCCTTCCCAGAGGACACTAGTAGCCGTGATTCCATCGGCATCAAAGTCCCCCCATATGGCAACCTTTTCCCCAGCCTCACGGGCTTGCAGTAGGCGTTTTACTGCCCATTTCATTTCCTGTCCAAAATCGAAAGGGCTGGTAGGTTGATACAAATCTGGGTTTAGGAAACCAGCCAGTTGTTTCTCCTCTCGTATTCCCCGTTGCCACAGCAGTTGAGCAGCATAACCTCCCGAATAGCCATGAGTATGGGATTTGACAGCTTCGATGAACCACTGAGGAAAGTCAGGTGGCGGTAGGACTTGCCATTGGGATTGAGAAATGGATTCGGACATGGATTGGGACATGAACCTGATTTGCGATCGCTTATAGTTAGTCGAGTTAGCTGATCCGCGAGAAGCCCCGCGCTCTACCCGTGCTTAGTGAGCGTCTTGAAGTTACCGTAAGAATAGTGGAGCCTTTATGGTTGGCAGGCTATGCATAAAAGAGTTAACACTTATTGATTAAGGCTCCACTATTCTAAGGCGCGCGTCTCTAGGATGATAGCGGGACGATGGAGTGAAACGGAATTGTCAACTAGGAATCTTTGGGGACAGGGAAACGAGCTATTAAGCTTCTGAGTAATTCGGAGCAGGTCATCCCCCTACGTTCGCGTAGCGTGGCCTACGGCCAATCAGCTTCTTGTTTAAGCTGTCTTTTTTCAAAGTTAGTCAGTCGAATCATTAATGTTTTATCTTTCATTTGTAATTACGTCTGTTACTATGATAATAGGTCGAAAAACAAGAGACAGCAATAATGAGGGCAGCATACCAATACCGGCTTAGACTTACTAAATCACAGGTCGCCAAGATAGAAAAATGGCTTGATATGTTACGCTATCAGTACAATTACTTACTGGCTGACCGATTCAATTGGTATGGGCAAAATCGTTGCTCCATTAATTCCTGTCCTCTTATTTGCCACTTACCCGATCTAAGAAACAATCCCGATTATTTTTACCAGAAGAAAACCCTTCCTGAATTAAAGAAAAACAGGCCGTGGTACGGAGAGATACATTCTCAAGTTCTGCAAGATTGCGTCAAGAGAGTAGACCTGGCTTTTAAGGGTTTTCTAAAAGGAGATTGCAATGGGAACAGGAGCGGAAAACCACGTTTTAAAAGCAAAAACAGGTACCGCTCTTTTACCTTCCCGTCCTTGTCCAAGAGTCCTATTAGTGGTAATATCCTGGCTCTACCGAAATTTGGGCAAGTCAAGATGATTTACCATCGACCAATCCCAGAAGGATTCAAGGTAAAAACGGCCACAATTACCCGAAAGGCCGATGGCTATTATGTAACACTGTCAATTCAGGATGATTCCGTCCCGGACATTATCCCGATAGATAGCGTTACTAATCCCGTTGGGATAGATATGGGTCTTAAGTCGTTTTTGATAAAGTCTGACGGTACTGAGGTGCCAATTCCCCAGTATTACCGAAAGGCTCAGAAAAGACTTAATAAAATTCAGAAAGCTGTTAGCCGATCCAAAAAGGGAAGTAATAACAGAAAAAAAGTTGTCCTTAAACTTGGGAAGGCTCACAAAAAGGTAGCTGACACTAGAAAGGATTTTCACTTTAAGACTGCGAAAGAATTACTAGGTAGTCACGATCTAGTAGCCCACGAAAAGCTCAATATCAAAGGGCTGGCTAGAACCAGAATGGCAAAGTCAGTTTTGGATGCTGGTTGGGGTCAATTTTTGTCTATCTTATCAGTCAAAGCCGTTCGCGTAGCGTGGCCTACGGCCTTGAACGCTGGACTGATAACAAAAGCTGTAAACCCCCGTAACACCAGTCAAAACTGTTCTAATTGTGGAAAGAAGGTACCGAAAAAACTGAAAGACCGCATCCATTCCTGTCCTCACTGTGGTTATGTTGCTGACAGAGACGTGAATGCGGCTAAAAATATCTTGTATTTGGCGGTGGGGCGTCCCGTCAGCAATAAAGCTGTGTGATTCGTTGGCTATAAACCTTATCCATAAAGGATTTGGGGGACTAGCCGCAAGGGTCAAACCTTGATAACTTGAAAACCATGTTGGTGAAATACCAACCCTCGTGAAATCCGAGTG
>NZ_JAAHHM010000157.1:0-13481 GCF_010692445.1 Moorena sp. SIO3E8
AATAGGAATGCGAGTTAAAATATCAGGCTCACAATGGAATATTGAAAATGTTCCTAAAATTCTTTCTTTACGCTGTGCTTACCTAAATGGGATGCTTTATTAATGATGTTTTTACAAAAATGAGATGCACCCGATGCTTACTGAGGCACAAAGGAAAAATATCTACACTGAATTGCGCCTTATGGTATTGGGTGAACCTTTAGATTTTCCCAGTGCTACTTTTGACGCCGTTACTGCTTGTGGGGTATTTACTTACGGACATGCTCCGAGCCATTCTTTTGATGAATTGATTCGTGTTACTAAACCGGGAGGATACATTATTTTTACCCTACGCCCCGATTTCTACGAAAGCAGCGATTTTAAAGACAAAATGGCAAATTTAGAAGCACAAGAAAATTGGAAATTAACAGATCTGGGAGATAAATATCAAGCAGAAAATGTGGATCAAGTGCCTATCTTTTTTCAAACATGGGTCTATCTGGTAATATGAATTTATTAAATAAATAGCTAGGCAAAAATTTTAATTTATTGATTTTGCAGGAACTGACTACTTCCTGCAAAATTAGGATTTTTTGTTAAACGCTACTAAACGGTTAAAAAGGATACAGGTGATATATTGTAACGATTATTTTTTCAGTAAGTTATTTACTGCTTCAAACACTAAAAACTGCAAAACTTTTTCAAAATGTGGCGTTGGTGATTGCGTAATTTTTTAAACACAATCAGGTATAGTTTTGAACTTTACCTTTAAGGATGACAATACAGCTCTAACTGTTGCTGTAGTTGGGATAGAGCCTTCAAGCCTCGCTGAAAATAGAGATATTTATAGCAATTATACGACTTGTGAGGTACACTTATAGTGAAAACATCAAAAACATGAAGATTGGTGATGAGGCCTTATTCATTGGACTTTATACAAAAAAATCTTGAAACACATAATAACGAGGATATTTCTATTATAAAAATAGCTGAAGGTTTTAGAGTAGCGAAAAGTTTCGTGCAGAAGTTGCTGAAACAATATAGAGAAACAGGAGACATAGCCCCTCGACGTTCTGGTGGCAATCCAAAACCAAAACTCAACGAAGAGCATTTAGTTAGTTTAGTAGAAATAATAGAAACAAATAACGGTGCGCGCCTTAAGCGGGCGAGTAAATCGCCCTTGGGTCGCACCGCAATGATGCAACTCTATCAGAACTGTGCGAGCTGCTCGAACAAAAAGTTAAAATTAGAGTAAGTAGAGCAACAATGGCAAAGATCATCAAAAAGTTAAACTATAGTTTAAAAAAAAAACACTATAGGCGGCGGATAAAAACAGTGAAATAGTACTTTAAAAACGTGTATCGTTACGGGTAAAGTTACTCGGGAAATCAAAAACACACCTGAGTTTATCGATAAAGTAAATTTATCCATCATTAGTAGAGCAGATTACTAAACTAAGCAGTAACTAGTGTTACCGGTAGAGTTATTTGGAAACTCAATAAAGTAAATCCCACCTATAATAAAATTAATGAATTTTTGAGTTAACACTGCTTGTTAACTAGAGCTTTTATACTATAGTATTTTTTATATTAATGAGGTACAGATAATTTTTTCCCAGATCCGCTATTCCCTACTCCCTACTCCCTAATTCTACTAATCATGGCCAAGACACACATCCGCTTTGACTGGGCAATCAAAAAACTGCTGAGGGATAAAGCTAATTATGTCGTCCTAGAAGGCTTTATCACCGAATTACTAGGAGAAGAGATTACTATTGAATCGATTTTAGAAGGGGAAAGTAATCGGCTCACCGAAGACAATAAACTGAATCGAGTTGATATTCTAGCCCTCAATAGTGCTGGAGAGTTACTGCTCGTGGAAGTCCAAAACAGTTCCGAAAATGATTACTTTCATCGAATGCTATTTGGTGTCTCCACACTGCTCACCCAATATCTAGATAAAGGAGAGCCCTATAGTAAACTCAAAAAAGTCTACTCGATTAATATTGTTTACTTTACTCTAGGACAAGGACAAGATTACATCTATGAAGGGAAACTAGATTTCCGAGGTCGTCATCATCGTGACTCTTTAGGACTATCCAGCCTACAGAAGGAGTTGTTCAAACTAGAGCAAGTCTATCAGATATTTCCCGAATATTATATATTGAGAGTCAACCAGTTTGATAACGTAACCAGAAACAGTTTAGATGAATGGATCTATTTCCTAAAGAATAGTGAAATCAAAGAAGAGTTCCAAGCCAGAGGATTAGCTGAGGCTAAGGATAAGCTAAGGATTGAGAGTTTACCTTTACCAGAAAAAGTAGCTTATCAGAACTATCTGGAAAATAAACGCTATGAAATTAGCCTACTGGAAGGGGCAGAAGCAGCCGGAAAATTACAGGGGAGAGCAGAGAAAGCCACAGAAATAGCCAAAGCTATGAAAGCAAGAGGGATTGATATCAATTTAATCGTGGCAACAACTGGTTTAACTAAAGAAGACGTTGAGCATTTTTGAATAGTCGCGAAGCGATTTATTGCTCCTGAAACTCTTTTACCTTCTGCCTTCTACCTTAAAACAGCCCATTTATTTTACGAATCAGATCGGATTGCTATAGCTGGGAAACTGCCACCAGCGATGCAGAGGTGCCAAAGGGAGTTTCCCCCACTCGCGCTTTGCATCAAGAAATGAAGTGAATATCACTAAAAGTTTCGATCCACAAACGAGCGCCACAATCGAGTGGATTATCCGGCTGATAGACAATCTTACACGGACCGAGGATTTCGACCTCGTTGCCGTAGAGATTAGTGCCCTTTCGTTTTACTGAAATCACTGGCTTCCGGTCTTTGGGACTTTTCTTCATATTCGAGCCAATGTGATTGCGATTGACATTAATTTTAGCTAAAGCAGGGGGACGACTGGTACGCCATTTGCCCTTTGGTCCACGGGTACCTTTGGTAATTTGTGGCAAATGGTTGAACAGAGGAATAATCCAGAATTTACCAGTTTTATAGGCACCTCGGACGCGACCCTTCTCTAGGAGTTGCCGCAATCGTCTAGAGGAAATTCCTATTGAACCTCCCCACCCTTAAGAGGGCTGGGGATTCCCAGGCACAACAACGTTCGTTGTTGTTATCTCCATGGGCGTGACTTTCCCCCGCACCGGAGGTAGCTGAGTTTAAAGTTACCGTAAGATAGTGGAGCCTTTATAGTTTGCAGGCTATGAGTAAAAGAGGTGCGACCCGTGGCGAATTTAATTCGCCTACGGAAAGCGCACCTTTGGTTAAAAATTTGTAATTAAGGCTCCACTATCTAAGGCGCGCGTCTAATGGGTCAATTCCCAGTTTTTTAAGACCCCGCAATTTTATGTTTATTGCCCCATTAATGTCAGCATCATCGTAATGACCACAGTTAGTACAGACGAACTTTTCTTTTTTTCTGTTTTCTTTACTGGTGTGATGACATCTTGGGCATTTTTGAGACGTATGCTTGGGATTTATTTTTACGACCGGAACGCCTGACTTTGCGGCCACGACTTCGATCTTTTTGACCAGTTCACCCCAAGCTGCATTAGAAATTGAGCGATTTAAACCTCGTTTTCTTGATTGTCCATTGCGGTCATAGTTACCATTTTCATTAGGTCTAGGTTTGCAACGAGATTTCGTTACGGTCGATGCCCGGTATTATCCGGGGCACCTCCGCTCCAGAACCGTGCGTGAAACTTTCGCCTCACACGGCTCCTAGTTATCCTCTCCTTTCGGAGTGCTCCAGTGGATTTGCTGGTGACAACTTTGATGTACAGCCATGAGGTTGTTGTGCTTCCAGTTGTCGTGATTTCCGTCGATGTGGTGTAGGTGTACTATTTCCTCATCTACGAATTTCAACCCGCAATGTCCACAGGAATGGCTTTGCTTTTTCAAAGTTTTTGAAGTAGCGTTATCGTAGAATTTAGAATTTCTTGAACTCCAATATACCAGGTCTCCGTCATATGGGGACTTGGTTCCCCTGACGTTTACGTGTTGATTTTGTTTATACCCTACTGCTGGAAAAGCTTTCTTGCATAGTTTATTGGCTCTGTATCTGTTTATTTTCTTCTCCTTACGAAATTTACGGTGGGTTGTTTTAGCTATGAACCATAAACTATCTCTGGAACTGCTCATGTCGCAGCTTTTATGGTAGTTTCTCCATCCACGTACTATTGGTGCTAACTTCTTGGCTTTTACTTCAGCGCCATAATTCGAGTTGTTGACCACGGCTTTAATCTTCTTTCGTATGTTCCGGTGGTTTTCCTCAGAGGGAATGCATCGGAATTTTCCGTTTTTATGGACGCGGAATTTCCACCCCAGGAGACGAAACCTTAGAAGAAAGAAGCCTTAATTAATAATTTTTAACCCTTTTTTGCATAGTCTGTCCCCTGTAAAGGCTTCTTTCTTCTTACGGTAACTTCATAGGAAGTTGAATCCGTCTGTCGTTTTGGTTAGTTTGGTCTTTTCTTGGTTTACTTCTAGTCCGCGTTGGGCTAAAAAGTTCCTTACTTTTTCTAAAATCTTTTCAGCATTATCTTTTGGTTTGAGTATGATTACCATATCATCCGCGTAACGAATGCTAGGGTGTATACTCTCTACTCCGTCAAGTGCGATATTGGCTAGTAAGGGGCTGACCACACCTCCTTGGGGCGTACCTTGTTCCGGGAATTCCGGCTTTATGCCAGCTTTGAGACATCTGAATATTCCTATCTTCAGTCTCGCTGGAGCTAGCAGCCTATCCATGATGGAGTTGTGGGAAATGCGGTCAAAGCACTTTTTGATGTCTAATTCGATTACTCTTTTGTTAATGCCGTCTTTGTCCGATTTCAGGTGAAGGAACAAGCGTTTTTGTGCGTCTTGCGCACTTCTGCCTGTTCTGAAACCGTAGCTGTCGGCACTGAACCTAGCTTCATGTGCTGGTTCAAGGGCAAATTTCGCTAGACATTGCCATGCTCTATCTTGGATTGTCGGTACTTTCAGCATTCTTGTACCTCCGTTTTTCTTGGCTATGGGGATTTCCCTTAACCCTTGGTGCGTCCAGTTTTCCGCACTAGATACTAGCTTTTTAAGTACCTCATACCTTTCCTTGTATGTTAGGGACTTTTTCCCGTCCACTCCGGCGGTTTTTCTTCCTTGATTAAGCTGTGTCACTTGTCGGATTGCCAGTAACTGTGCTGAGCGGGATTTCAGAATCAGTTTTTGAACAGACCTGGCTTTCCTCAGGTCGCCGTCTCGAACTGCTTTGTATACTCTCCGTTGTAGGCGGAATAGGTTTTGGCGGAGTTGTTTCCACTTTTGACCTTTCCATAGGTCACTATATCTATTTGACATGTGTCTACCCATGCTCTTCTAGGGTTTGTATATTCTGGATACCCGACACCAGTTTCCGGTGTCATCCTACCCGACAGTGGGGATTATGCTTGGCATAGCTTACCGAGGTTACGACCTTTCCTCAGACCCAAATTTGCTGTCGTTTTTACTCGTTCCATCCGTTAGATATTTTGATGATTTAGGACAGTCCAGTTTGCCTATCCTCTTCTCGTAAATTACGGCTATCAGCAATAAAATGCCGTGAGAATAAAAGGATAAAGTCTCGCATTTTACTAGTCAGATTGCGGCTTTATTATTAGACACTTTTTCAGGACTTTTGCTACTGTTATCCTTGTCATCATCCCTATTAGCGGCAGTGTGGCACATCTGATTTACCTCTGATTCCGCCCTGTTGCCAGCGTCACTCTGTAAGTTGCCGCTTACTCGGTGTGGCCAGATAAGGAGTCACATGTTTCCTCATGGGGTGGGCTTTCACCACCATCCGCAGGATAGTTAGGATTTTTGGGGTTAACCCCGCGAATCCCCTGAGTCATAAATTACTCTATATAGAGTAATTTATGACTCAAAACAAGCATCACATTGCTTTAATTAGAGTCGATGCCCAGTATTACCTGGGGCACCTCTCCTTCAGAACCGTGCATGAAACTTTCGCCTCACACGGCTCCTAGATATCCTTACCTTTCGGTTTTGCTCCAGTGTATTTGTTGGTGGCAGCTCTGATGGACTGCTAGTAGGTTCTTTTTAGACCAGTTGTCGTGGTTTCCATCTATGTGATGAAGATGTACATCCTCGTCTTCCATGAACCTCAACCCACAATATCCACAGGAATGGTTTTGCTTTTTCAAGGCTTCAGAGGTAGCATCGGAGTATAATCGCGAATTTCGATTGCTCCAGTACACCAGGTCACCGTCGTAGGGTGACTTGGTTCCCCTTACGTTCACGTGTTGGTTTTGTTTATACCCAACTTTTGGGAATGCCTTTTTACATAGTTCATCAGCTCTATACCGACCTACTTTCTTTTCCTTTCGGAACTTTCGGTGGGCAGTGTTGTTCATGAACCACAAAGAATCCCGAGCGCTGCTCATATTGCAGCTGTTATGGTAGTTCCGCCAACCGCGCACAATGGGTGCCAATTTTCTGGCTTTTACTTCGGCACCATAATTCGAGCTGTTGATTATGGCTTTGATTTTCTTACGTATGTTTCGGTGGTTTTCCTCTGAGGGAATTGACCGAAATTTTCCGTTTTTCTGGACTCGGAAATACCAGCCCAGGAAATCAAATCCTTCTGTCGCTTTGGTTAACTTGGTCTTTTCAACGCTTATTTCCATCCCTCTCTCAACCAGGAATGCTTTGATAGAGTCTAGTACCTTCGTGGCGTTATCTTTTGGCTTCAGAATGACCACCATGTCGTCGGCGTACCTTAGACTGGTGTGTATATCTTCTATTCCGTCTAGTGCGATGTTAGCTAACAAGGGACTTACCACTCCTCCCTGGGGCGTGCCTTGCTCTGGAAACTCAGGGTCTACTCCTGCTTTAAGGCATCGGAATATTCCCTTTTTAATAGTTGCCGGAGCAATAACTCGTTTCATTATGGAGTTGTGGGAGATACGGTCAAAGCATTTTTTGATGTCTAATTCTATTATCCTTTTTGTTTTATTAGAGCCGCTTTTATTTGCTTTTAGGTGATTGTACAGGCGTTTTTGCACATCTTGTGCGCATCTTCCTGTCCTAAACCCGTAGCTGTCGGCGCTGAACAAAGCTTCATGAGCTGGTTCTAAGGCAAACTTAATTAGACATTGCCAGGCTCTGTCAGCAATGGTTGGTATCTTTAACATTCTTACTTTTCCATTCTTCTTAAGGATTGGAATTTCACGAAGTCCGCTATGTTTCCAGTCGTGGCCATAGAGGTTCAATGTTTCAACCAGTTCCATGCGTTCTCTGTAGTTGAGGCTTGACTTTCCATCAACTCCAGCCGTTTTCTTTCCTTTGTTTAGCTGTGTCACTTGACGTACTGCCAAAAGCTGAGCTGCGCGGGATTTCAGTATTAGCTTCTGTAAAGACCGTGCTTTCTTCAAGTCACCATCTCGAACTGCTTTGAACACTCTCTTTTGTAGGCGGAAAAGGTCTTGGCGGATTTTCTTCCACTTTTGACTTTTCCAAAGGTCGCTATATCGATTATTAGACATGCGTCTACCTATACTCTCCTAAGGTTTGTGTTTTCTGGATACCCGCAGCCAGTTATTTGGCTGCATCTTACCCGACAGTGAGGATTAAGTTTGGCATAACTTACTAGAGGTTCGACCTTTCTCTAGACTCAATGTTGCTGTCGTTTTTACTCGTTCCGTCTGTTAGATTTATTTGGCGATTTAGGGCAGTCCACTTTGCCTATTCCCTTCTCGAAGATTACGGATACCAAATATATAGCTCCGTGAGAATGTAAGGAATGAAGTCTCGCATATACTGGTCAGATTGCGGCTTGGACTTAAGACACTTTTTAAGGACTTTTGTTAATCTACCCGTGTCGCCTCCCTTTTAGCGGCAGTGTGGCACATCTGATTTACCTCTGATTCCGCCCTGATGCCAGCGTCACTCTGGTGGGTTGCCGCCCATCTCGGTGTGGCCAGATAAGGAGTCACATATCTTCTCATGGGGTTGGGTTTGCACCACCATCCAATCAGACAGTTAGGTTTGAGGTTTATTCCTCGCGCCCCTAGCTTATACCCCTCCCTACTACGGGAGGCTCCTAGCTAGAACGAGCCGCACATATTCAAGTCCTCGAACACTAAGGCATCTGTACCATCAACTAATTGATTGGCAACATTCCAGTGATAAGCACTACGCTTATTTGTTATACGTTCATGGAGTGAAGCTACTCTGGCGTAAGATTTCCCTCTGTTCTTAGACCCTTTTCTTTTTCGACTAGCTGCTTTCTGCCTCAGTTTTAGACGTCTTTCTCTACACTTAAAAGACTTTTGTTTAGCTGGATTGGCTATTGTTCTCCCATTAGAAAGACTTATTAATTTGTTGATACCTAGATCGCAACCTTTAACTCTCTGAGGCTTAATCTCGCTTTTGTCTTTTACTGGAGTAGTTGGCACTGATTTATCTTCAATTTGAATACTTACAAACCATCCGCGAGCTTTCCTACGAACAGTGACAGATTTTAGAGTAAATCCTTCAGGAATAGGGCGAGAGTTGTAAAAAACCATCCAGCCAATCCCTGGGAGGTATATTCTGTCGCCGTTTAATTTAACTTGACCAGGTGCATATTTAAAACTTCTAAACCGCGACCTTCTCTTAGGTTTTGGGTATCCAGTTTCTCCTTTAAAAAATTTGGAGAAAGCAACATCTAACTGCCTCAAGGTTTGCTGTAAAACAGTTGAATGGATTGCCTTATACCAGGGTCTCTGCTTCTTGAGAGTGGGCAAACTTGAACTTTGTGCTTCATAGGCATTTCTCCTTGGATTCTTCTGGCTATTCTTCCAGGGGTAGCCCACAGAGTAATTTTTGCTTACAGAACAGGTCAACGGACACGCCTCTCCACCACTCCTTAAATCACAATAACTACCTAGCCTTGGGGCTTTTGCTTGGTCGTAAGAATCGTTTCATTAAACTAAGTCGGGGAGTCGCCTCCACCGACTCGTCTTCAAAACCGTACGTGACAGTTTCCCGTCATACGGCTCCTCATGATAGGAACCTTGTCATTGGTACCTCTAGAACGGATTGGTATCTAACTCGGATGAGTCGATTTTCTTTCCGTGTTTTGCGTCGTGGCAGTGTAGATGGAGTAGTTCGAGGTTTTTAAGTTGGTCGTTTCCACCTTGTGAGCGTGGTATTATATGGTGTTTTTCTAACAAGTCTCCATCCTTGAAGGTAAGACCACAGTGAGTGCATTTGCCTTTTTGTCTTTTCAGAAGTTTTCCCTTCTGGCTGGACATTTCCGGGTGTTTTTGCATTCTAGTGTTCCAGTATATTAGGTCGCCGTCGTATGGACTTCTGGTGCCTTGGACTTTTACATGCCTTACAATTGCTGTTTTGGCATGTTTAGGAAGGTAATCATCCTTGTTTGTCCTAAATACCCAATTGTCTATTTTTGGGGCATCCCATGGGTTCTTCGGTTTTTCGACCTTGGTTCCCCAATACTTTTTATTTACCCAGGTTTTGGATTTGTTTGAATGTCTCCTATATCCCCATCTTTGAAGTTTGTTCCAGAGTAGGTTGTCCAGTTTTGAGAATGTCTTTTTACTTACAACTCCACGGTTGTAGTTGCACCATCCTCTTATAATGGGTTTGAGTCTGCTGATTAGGGCAGCTTGGGGAGCAGCTTTGTGTCTATCTATGACTTTGGATAGCTGCTCCCAGTGCTCTTTCACTTTCTTCTTAGATGGTTTTATGAGGGTTTTAAAGCCTTGTTTTGACTGGTTTTTTCCTACGGGGTATTGGCGGATGTTAAATCCTAAAAAGTCAAATCCTTCGTAAGTGTGTGTGATTCTTGTCTTGCTAGGCTTTAATTCCAGGCCGATGTCGTTTAACCATTTGTTTATAATTCTCTGACATTCTTCTACCACTTCTTGGCTTTGGTGCATTATAACGAAATCATCTGCATATCGAATGAAATTTAGTGAATGTCTTCTCCTTCTTCTATTTCCATATTTTGTTGGCAGTGAGTCCGCGTATTGCTTTATCCGTTCTTCCATTCCGTGGAGGGCTATGTTCGCGCAGAGTGGTGATATAATTCCTCCCTGTGGAGTGCCTTCTTCTGTAGAGAATGTAGTTCCTTTATCTACTACTCCGGCTTTTAACCATCCTTTGATTAATCGTCTCATAGTAGGGTAGGTATTTATTTTTTTGAGAAGGTACTCATGGTTGATTTTATCAAAGCATTTTGATATATCTGCGTCAAGTACCCATAATGGTTTCTTACTCACGCCTATGAATATCGCATTGATAGCGTCATGACATGACCTTCCTGGTCTGAACCCGTATGAGTTAGGCTCAAATTTTGCTTCCCATTCGGGTTCTAGTGCTTGTTTAACTAGCGCCTGAAGTGCCCGGTCATATATGGTAGGTATCCCTAAGGGTCTCTTTTCATTACGACCAGGTTTGTCAATCCAGACTCTGCGGGTTGGTTGAGGTCTTTTGTATATTCTAAGGCTGGCTACTAGGATTAGTCTTTGTTTTCCATTTAAGGCTGTTTGACCATCTATTCCGGCAGTCTTTTTGCCTTTATTTTCTTGGGTTACCTTCCTTACCGCTAACATTTTTGCCGACCAGGACTTCATTAGGGTCTTTTGTAACTTTCTTACCACGCGAACATCACCACGGCTCGAGGCTCGATATATTCGTTTTTGCAACTTAAAAACTGTCACTTCTAGCTTTCGCCAGTTGACATTTTTCCATTCCGACTGTGGGGCGAACCCCCGAGTTTTAGACTTATTCATTGCTACTGGCAACCATATCTTTTCCTAATCACGTGAGTCCGTCTGCGTATCTTAGGTATTACCCTAAGCTTTGGCAAATGAGCTCAATCTTTCCACATAGACCATGCGGCTAACTACCTACTCAGGGAATCGACCTTTTCCTGAGAGCATCTATGAGGTTACTTCGTTCCTGATAACCATTCTGTTGAACTTTTAGAGTGATACTGTCCACCGGGAACTAGGGAAATCGTTATAAAAGGGACAAATCTTATAACCCTATATGTTCCATCACATTTTGTTCCCAGCGTTTCTAGCCTTATTGCGCTGGTTCTGTTTCACGGCGGTTCAATCGTATCTTCCCTTTTGGTACTCAGTGAGTTCTACTGCCTGCTACTAGCTCCATATTTAGGCTTACAGAGTTTCGCTGTTCGACCACGCTTTAACCTAGAGTTTGTTGATTCTCATTGATTAGTGGTAGGGCTGTCACTCGGATTTCGCGAGGGTCAGAAATTACCGAAAGAATAGTGCAGCCTTTATGGTCAGCAGGTTAGGCATCATAGGAGTAAGGTTTTGTACTAAGGCTGCACTATTCTAAGGTTTTGTCTCCGGGTTGGTATCTCACCAACATGATTATCAAGTTGTCAAGGTTATTTCCTTGCGACCAATCCCCCAAATCCCTTTCAGGATATGGTTTCTGGCCAACGAATCGCACTATCTCTTAGCAAGTAATTGTACTGCGTTCGCAACATGTCAAGCCACCTGTTCATGGTCACTTCTTGTTGTCGGTTTGGTTTTAGCTTGTAAACGTATCCTGTTAGAGTCGATGTCCCCTATTAGGGGGAGCACCTCTCCTTCGGAACCGTGCGTGAGACTTTCACCTCACACGGCTCCTAGATATTCTCTCCTTTCGGAGTGCTCCAGTGTATCTGTTGATGGCAGCTCTGATGGACTGCTAGTAAGTTCTTCTTAGACCAATTGTCGTGGTTTTCATCAATGTGATGAAGGTGTACAGATTCGTCTTCTAGAAACTTCAATCCACAGTGTCCACAGGAATGGTTTTGCTTTTTCAAGGCTTCGGAGGTGTGCGGCTCGTTCTAAGTAAGAGCCTCCTGGAACAGGAGGGGTATGACTTAGGGGATTCGCGGGACTAATCCCGAAAATCCTAACTATCCGTTGGATGGTGGTGAAAACCCACCCCATTAAGAGATATGTGACTCCCTACCTTGGCCACACCGAGCAAGCGGCATCTTGCAGAGTGAAGCTGGCACCAGGGCGGAATCAGAGGTAAATCAGATGTGCCACACTGCCGCTAAAGGGGAGACGACATGGGTAGATTAACAAAAGTCCTGAAAAAGTGTCTGAAAGACAAGCCGCAATCTGACTAGTATATGCGAGACTACATCCTTTAATTCTCACGACGTTGTACCTCCGATAGTCGTAATCTCTGAGAAGAGGATAGGCAAATTGGTTAGAAGTTACCGCAAGAATAGTGGAGCCTTTATAGTTAGTCGGCTATGGGTAAAAGGGTTAAAAATTTTGTAGTAAGGCTCCACTATTCTAAGGTTTCATCTCCGGACTGCCCTAAATCGTCATAATAATCTAGCGGATGGAACGAGTAAAAACGGCAACAATACTAGGTCTGGGGAACGGTCGAAACCCCAGTAAGCAATGCCTCGCTTAATCCCTATTGCCGGGTAGGATGCAGCCGGAAACTGGCTGCGGGTATTCAGAATACATAAACTCGCTTGAGAGTATGGGTAGACGCATGTCAAATAGATATAGCGACCTTTGGAAAAAGCAGAGTTGGAAGAAACACCAACAAAACCTATTCCGCCTACAAAAGCGCGTGTATAAAGCAGTTCGAGCCAGAGATTTGAGGAAAGCTCGGTCTCTACAGAAATTGATACTGAAATCCCGTTCAGCTCAACTTTTGGCCGTCCGTCAAGTGTCACAGCTAAACCAAGGGAAAAAGACTGCTGGGGTCGATGGCATTAAAAGCCTCTCCTATAAGCAAAGATGGGAACTAGCGGATGAACTGCTTGGCTCGTCCACTAAGTGGAAACACAATCGGTTACGAGAAATCCCCATTCCCAAAAAGAACGGGAAGACTCGGATTCTAAAAGTCCCCACCATAGCCGATAGGGCTTGGCAATGTCTAATAAAATATGCACTGGAACCAGCACATGAAGCCACCTTCAGTGCAGATAGTTACGGATTCCGACCTGGTAGATGCACCCAGGACGTACAAAAACGTCTATTTCTACATCTAAAATCAGACGCAAATGGAATCACAAAAAGGGTCATCGAATTAGACATCAAAAAATGCTTTGACCGCATCTCACACCCTTCAATTATGGAGAGACTTATAGCTCCCGCATCTATTAAGTTGGGAATATTCCGCTGCCTTAAAGCCGGAGTAAACCCAGACTTCCCGGAGCAAGGCACCCCACAGGGAGGTGTCGTCAGTCCCCTACTAGCTAATATCGCACTTAACGGAATAGAGGAAATACACACCAGCCTCCGTTATGCGGACGATATAGTGATTATCCTGAAGCCAAAAGATAATGCGGAGAAGGTGCTGACTAAAATCAAAGCCTTCTTAGAGCTGATTTGTAAATAAAAGCTTAAGAAGCTAATCGGCGAGTCATTAA
Organism: Moorena sp. SIO3E8; assembly: GCF_010692445.1. Taxonomy (NCBI): domain Bacteria; kingdom Bacillati; phylum Cyanobacteriota; class Cyanophyceae; order Coleofasciculales; family Coleofasciculaceae; genus Moorena; species Moorena sp. SIO3E8. The sequence continues at coordinate 13,405 of NZ_JAAHHM010000157.1, forward strand.
ACGAATAAGCGAGCCATAAATCATCGCTTCGCGCTTTGGTTGTGTACAATTCATAATCTTTACTCAAACGCCGAAAT